>OMJJ01000319.1 GCA_900299305.1 bacterium
AAAATAATAGCGATTTTACGCGGAGATGTATCGTTAGACATAGTACCGCCTCCTAGTCTTCATTTCGCGATAGGGGCAGTGCTTTCCTGCTCTCTGCGCGGGTAAGCACAAGGTTCCCGTAAGTATCGCATATTCCCTGCCAGTTGGGGGGAATGAGGGTTGTGCTATCGGGTTGAAGCACAATCGCAGGAGAGGAGAGGAGTTGCCCCTTCGCAATCTCTTCACGATGATAGAGAGGGGTGGGAAGCCATGCCCCTGCAAAACAGACTTCGGCGGCATCGAAGGCACTTCCCTCTTCGGTGGGAAGTTCTACCCGCCAATCCGAATCCGTTTCCAAGCCTATCACAACAAGGCGTACTGCTATCGCCTCTATTGGCTCGGTGGGATTGGCATAGCCATAGCGTTCTTGGTAGACCAGATGAAAGTCGGCTAGGGCGGTTTCCCACTCGGCGCTAGAGGGAACCACAACGCTCATCGCAAACGACTGCCCCACATAGCGCAAATCTAAAGAAAACTCCGCAACCCACTCTCCTGTAGCCAACCCTTCACGCTCCATCTCCTCTGTAGCCCTCTGCAAAAGCGTCTCTGCGGTGGTGTGTAGATACTCTGCGAAAGCCGACTTCTCATTCGCAAGGCTACCTGTAGGGGGGAACGCCTGTACATAGTCGCGGCGAACGGGGGCAAGCACCAGTCCCAACGCCGAAAACGCCCCCGGATAGCGCGGAACCAATACGCGGCGAATACCGAGTGCGTCTGCAAGGTCGCAAGCGTGAAGTCCTCCTGCGCCCCCAAAACTCAGTAGCGTAAATCGGGCAGGATCGTGACCCCGCTCTACAGAGATATGGCGCAAGGCACGCGCCATCGTGCTGTTTGCTACCTCCAGAATACCGAGTGCCAATGCGTTCAAATCGAGATTACACTCCAGTGCAAAACGCGCTCCATACTCTCGTACCCGTTCCCGATTTAGCGGTAAACTCCCCGCGAGCCGGATATTGGCAGGGAGCCTACCCAAAAGCACGTTGGCATCCGTAACGCTCAACCGCTCTCCCACTCCATACGCCACCGGACCCGGTACTGCCCCCGCACTCTCCGGTCCTACCCGTAACGCGCCCCCTCTATCCAAACGTGCCAAAGAGCCACCCCCCGCACCCACTGTATGAATATCAAGTTGGGGGGTACGAATCGGAGTGCCGTTCAGTGTGCTGGTGGTGACTATGGGACACCTCCCCCCACGAATGAGCGCGACATCTGTACTTGTACCCCCCATATCAAAGGTAAGCAGATCCTCGAAACCTGCCTGTTTCCCTACCGCGATACTTGCCACCACGCCCCCCGCCGGTCCCGAAAGCACCGTTTTAATCGCCTGTTGGGTCGCCTCACTCGCCGCAAGTGTTCCTCCGTTGGACTGCATTATCCGCAAACGCGCCGCCCCCAAATCGGCAGATTTCTCTGCAAGGTTGCCCACATAGCGCGACATCACGGGCGCAACAAACGCATTGGCTACTGTCGTCGCGGTTCGCTCGAACTCACGCGGTTCTGGAGCGACCTCACACGAAAGCGATACACTCAAGCCAACGTTTTTTGCTAGATAGCCTAAAATCCGCTCATGTAACGGGTTCAGGTAGCCGAAGATAAGACAAATCGCAACGGATTCGTAGCCCTGTTGGCAGATATTTTGCAGTAGAGCATCTGCCTCCTGCACCTCCAAAGGCTGTAGCACCTTACCCTGCCAATCCACTCGTTCACTAACCTCAAAACAGGCAGTGCGTGGTATTAGCGGTAAGGCGCGTTGCGGGTGAAACGAGTACAACGTATCGCGATTTTGCCTTCCAATCGCGAGGACATCGCGAAACCCTTTGGTGGTAATCAGGGCAGTGGGTGCACCCTTGCGCTCTAGCAGTGCGTTGGTTGCTACGGTAGTGCCGTGCGTTAGTAGAAAGGGAGAGAGCAGTTCTTCTCGTTGCAGTGCCTCTTGCAAGCCCACAAGCATACTCTGTGAGGGGTCGTTGGGGGTAGAGAGCCTTTTCAGAACCGTGATGCGCCCTTTATGAGTGCGAAACACAAAATCTGAAAACGTACCTCCCACATCAATACCAACGGTTTGTAGTGAACTCAATCGCTCTTTCCTCTCCAAATTTCCACAAAAGAGACATACTCTTGCAAGTTTCTGTAGAAATCATTTGGATTTTACCCCTTGCATAAGGTAGAGTAAAGGGAAGAGTTGAGGAAATCTTTTTGGTAAGCACAAAGAGGTGTGCAAAGAGTTTCCTTATAGCAGTATAATTCATCCTCAAGGTAACATAATGGACGCTTTGAAAATACTGGTTGTCGATGACGAAGAGGCGATACGAGACCTTACCTGTCACTGGGTAAAACAGGCAGGACACCATATTGTTGCTGAGGCAACTAACGGAATAGAGGCGGTTGAGTTTGCCTGTGCCCATCACCCCGATGCTATCATCATGGACATCAAGATGCCAGAGATGGGAGGCATCGAGGCAGCAAACGAAATCCTCGAACAGCACCCCTGTGCCATTCTCTTTCTAACAGGATATACCGAAGAAGAACTTGTGGAGCAAGCTGGTGAGACAGGCGCACTCGCCTACCTTACCAAACCCTTTAGCAGAGAGGCACTCACCCCTGCCCTAGAGATTGCCGTGCGCCGCTTCCGCCAAATACAGACCCAATCCAAAGAGATAGACCGCCTGAAAGATACCATAGAGACCCGCAAACTGATTGAACGCGCCAAAGGTATCCTTATGGATAGACACAGAATGTCGGAAGAAGAGGCGTTTCGGCGTATCCACTTCCAAGCACGGAACCAAAACCGCAAGATGAAAGAGATTGCCCAAAGCATCATCACCGCCGCCGATTTGCTCTAGTCTCATGTCTCACCCTATCGAACTCGCACCTCCTCCCAAAATTGTTCTCGCCTCTGCCTCCCCGCGGCGGCGAGAACTTTTTGCACTCTTAGGTCTGCCCTTTGAGGTTATCCCCAGTACCTACGAGGAGCCTACCTCACCAAATCAGTCCGTCTACCTTCCCGATTTTGTAAGCCATCTTGCTACCGAAAAAGCGCGGGAAGTAGCGCAACGCAACCCCGATGCTTGGGTGATTGGGGCAGATACCGAAGTCGCAATGGACACGCTAGGCGCACCTCTTGGCAAACCCCAAGATACCCCAGACGCTTGCCGCATGATGGAGAGCCTTGCGGGGAGAAAGCACCTCGTATGTACAGGGGTCGCGCTCTTTCGCCCAGTTGCCCTAAACCTTGCTCCGCTCTGTATCGCCGTAAGTACATGGGTCACGTTCCGCCCCCTTACCCCCCAAATGATAGCCGACTACGTAGCCACTGGCGAACCGATGGACAAAGCAGGCGCGTATGGCGCACAAGGGTTTGCCGCTCCCTTTATTCAGAGTTTTGAGGGAGATTTCTTTAATGTGGTAGGGCTGCCCCTCTGTGCATTGGGGCAACTGCTAGAAGAGGCGGGGCTAGATTGGTCGGCGTACCGCGCAAACTCCCGCCCGTAAAGAATCTACCCCAGAGAAGTAGACAAGAGAAGAGACATCGTGTTATACTTCTGATTTAGGAGGTAGGTAAGAATATATCAGACCTATTCCCTCTGACATCATCCCTTATTCCCGGACATTAGCCCCTCTGTCTATTAGGGCTAATGAGATAAGTTCGTAGTAAAACCATGCCCTCACAAGACACCACTCTACCGCAGACCAAAAAAGCCCAAAAGACCAAAACACTCCCGCTACTTACTGTTTTAGTGGCAGTAGGGGCGGTGGCGGCTTTCTTTAATGTGCGCTACGCCAGCGAACGTCCTGCCCGTGCTCACCTGCAAAAAGCCATTACCGCCATACAGGCGAAAAATCCCAAAGAGGCAGAAAAGGAACTTCGTGCCACCATAAAACTGCGCCCCGAAATGTCGGAGGCGTATGTCCTGCTGGCGAGGCTCTATATGGACGTGCAACGCCCCGAACTCGCCATTCCTCTCTACACGCGCCTACGTCAAATTGCACCGCAAACCGAACACCTCTTCTGTGGATTAGCAGAGGCAGAGGCGAGAGCCGGGCAAGACAAACAGGCTACCGAAACCGCCCGACAAGCCGTGCAAGTAGAGCCTAACTGCGCTAACGCCCACGCCATACTCGGCTTAGCACTTGGAAACCAACTAGAGACCAAGCCCGGACTTGCCGAACTGGTAAAAGCCAACCAACTCGACCCCAGCAACAACAAAATCGCGATGTCTCTCGCACAGGCGTACCTCGATAGCAACGACCTCAACACCGCCGAAAAAGTGGCACGAGAGGTTATTGCCCGTGACCCCAGCTATCCTACCGCCTACTACACATTAGGGCGTGCCTACGCACGGCGTACTCCCACCCCCGAAAACCTAAAAGAGGGCATCGCCGCCTTTGAAAAAGCCACCCAACTCAAACCCGAATGGGGAGACGCTTTTGCCGAACTAGGGCGGTTACGCCTCCAATTTGGAGATACCAAAGGCGCGTTACAGGCACTCGAATACCTCTGGAAACGTGGAGTACGTACCGAAGAGTCTACTTTCAACCTAGCAAACGCCTACCGCAAAGTAGGAAACACACAACGCGCCGAAGAGGTGACGAAAGAGTTCAAACGCCTTAGTGACTTCTACGCCAAGTACGACGCACTCCGCAAACGCCTCGCTCTCAACCCCAACGATATGGAACTCGCCCTCAGCGTAGGAGAGTGCGAGGTAGAACTGAAAAACTGGGGAGATGCAGACCTCCTACTACAAGGAGTACTACGCGCCCGTCCTCAAGACAAGCGTGTACTTACCGCGCTTGCCAAGATGTATGAAGGCAAGGGAGACAAACAGATGGCACTCGCCTATCGCGCTCGCCTTGCCAATCAAGGAGAAAACAAAAAGCCATGAAAACAAAAATAAGCCCTGCCGTCGCCATTCTTGTTTTGCTACTGGTGGGCGGTATTACCTTGGGTATCATGTTCAAGATTGCAGACAAACCCGGAGATCCCCTTCCGACCAGTATGGGAGCCGCAATGGGTGCCGGAGGCGGGGGGGGAGGTGCTGGTAAGAAGGGCGGTGGTGGTATGCCTGGTGGTAAAGCCCCCGGAGCCGCCAAAGAGGGAGACAAGGCAAAGCCCAAAGAAGAGGGCAAAGAGGGTGCAAAACCCAAAGAAGAAGACAAAGCAAAGCCTGCTGAAAACGGTGACAAGAATCCCGAAAAAGCCACCGAAGAGAAAAAATAGTACCCCTTTGGCTACTATTCATCGTTTTCTATCTGCCTCAGATTAAAAAATGTTAAAAAAACATTTAATAAATCAGGGAAGAGGTAGGATTCTGGGAAAAGTATGTGTAAAATATAGAGTGTCCAAATTTCAAACGGTGTTGTTGGACACAAGTTTGTATCAAGCCCTCATAAACAAGATGCTTGATAGCAATCATCTCACCTAAATTTGGAAGGAGGGATTGAATGAAAAAAACCGTGACGTTGCTTTCCATGGCAGTAGTTATCTTGGGAGTAACCTTCTTTGCGGGATGTAGTAAGTCTAGCGACCCACCCACTCCCACAGCACCTCCCGCTGGTGCCATGCAAAAGTACAAAGAGTCTGTCGACCAGAAAAAACCGGGCGGCAAATAGCTCTTTTCCCTCTTTGTTTAGGGGCACCCCTAAACAAATTCCTAGCGATTATTCGCTACTCGCTGTTTGTATCAACTACTCTATAGGAGGAATAGGATGTATAACGCATCAAAGCGTGCATTTACTTTGATCGAATTGCTCGTCGTCATCGCAATTATCGCCATTCTTGCGGCGATCCTCTTCCCTGTCTTCGCACAGGCTCGCGAGTCGGCTCGTCTTACCAGCTGTCTTAGCAACATGAAACAGCAGGGTCTAGCTTGGGGTATGTATGCCCAAGACTACGACGAAGTCTTCCCCCTCAGCCGCTCCGTTGCGGCAGGTGCTCCCGGATACGAGAAAGCATCCGGTTGTGACTGTGACGGCAACTGTAACCTCAACGTAACCTGGATGGAAGAAGTACAACCCTACATCAAGAACTATGATATGTTCAAGTGTCCTTCTAACCCCAACAACAACGGAACCACCGAGGACAAAGACAAGAAGCAGAAAATCTCCTACGGAACCAACGGTGTCGTTATGTGGGGATGGGCTCCTCTACGTGAAGCTTCCCTCAACCGCCCCGCCGAGACCGTAGAGCTTCTCGAAACCACTTGGGCTTGTGCCGACCTCGGCGACTGGGTTGCACGCATCAACACCCCCCCTGCTTGCCAGTGGGGTCAGGGCTTCAACACCCACCGCGGTAAAAACGGTCTTATGAACTGGGCATTCTTCGATGGCCACGCAAAGACCTACAAACTACCCAACGTGTTCAAGACCCAAGGCGACTTCAACACCGGTTACAACCTCATCGGACGACAGGGTGACGGCAACAACTGCGGCGACCCCAGCGGCGGTGAGAACTGCTCCGGTACCGCAGCTCTGAAACAAGATCAGGGTTCCAACCTCTGCGACTTCTACAACTAAGATTGAGTAGGAGCAGACAACGTGTCTTCTAAAAGGCTGGGCTATTTCGTTACTATTTTCTTAGCAATCGGAGTAGCCCTCCTTTTGTATGTCAAGTCTCGCCCCTCTCCCGCTATTACCGCCTTCAAACGTGGAGAGAGTCTCCTCGCAGTCAATATGCAGAACGAGGCGGGAGACACCTTCCTCGAAGCCACACGTCTCGACCCCAAGTATGCCCCCCCCTACCGTGCTTTGGCAGAACTCGCTATGCAGGTCAATGCCTTTCCTCTCGCCGCAGAGTACTGGCAAAAGTACGTAAAACTAGACACCAAAGCAAAAGAGGCGTATAGCCAACTCGCTTATACCCAAATGATGATGGGGCAAGAACCTTCTGCATACAAATCGGCAGAAGAAGAACTCAAGCGGAACCCCGAATCTGCTCAAGCACACCTTACGCTCGGTATTATCAATGCAAGACGCTCTGCCGCAAAGCTCGCCCTAGAGCACCTCGAAATCGCGGCGAACGCCTACCAAAGCAACTCCAAAGTACAACTCGCATTCGCAAAAGTGCTTGCCCTCACTGGCAACCTAGACCGCGCTGAACAGATACTCACGGGTATACTTGCCAAAGACAAAAGCTACGCCGAGCCCTACTACTGGCTAGGATACCTCTATGCGCGCCGCATAGAGACCCCCGAAAACCTGAAAGCGGCAGAGAAGAACCTACGTACCTCCCTCGACCTACAGCCGCTCTTCCCACAGGCAAACCTAGAGATAGCAAAACTCTACCTGCGTCAAAAGAGGTACGACCTCGCCCTAACCCACGTAAACCGCGCCATACAGCACCGAAAACACTACCCCGCCGCCCTCTTTGTACAACAGAAAGCCCTAGAAGGACTAGGGAAAACCGCAGAAGCACAAAAAGCACAAGAGAACCTGCGCGTAGAGACCCAACTCGCAGAGCGCGGTAGAGCCTTGCTTCGCCAATACTCCGGTAGCCCCGATAACCTCGACATTATCTACGCACTTATCCAAACCCAACTCGACCTAGAACAACCCGAGTCCGCTATGCGCTTCCTCCAAGATGCCATGCGCCGCGCCCCCAACGACCCCCGCTTCCAACAAGCACTAAAACGCGCCCAGCAAGTAGGCGAACAACAGGCAAAAGAGGGGCAACGCCAAGATATGCAACTCTCGATAGGCGAAGACCTCAGCGAGAAGAAGTAGGCTCCCTCTGGATAAGAGAGTAGGCGATTGTGCTCTCAAATCCCCTCAATTCTCCTTTTAACGAAAACAAAAAGAAAACTTTTCCACCCTCTTGACTATTCTTGGTACTTTTACGGGTATCATATCACACAATGGAGTAGAACAAATGCCAACACTTCAGCAGGAATATCAATGGTATCTAATAGGATGTGAGCGGCTAGATATGGACGCACTCGGCTACGAGGCGTTCGAGGCACGTTGGCAAGAGTTTGAAGAGTTTGCAGAGCAACTCAAAACTGCCGAAACAGAAGAGACCCTGCACACCCTAGATAACCAACAACGAGTGCTAATGCAAAAACGGGTTAATGGCGACCCTTTTGTCCGTGCGATTCTGGTGGGAATGGCGGAGAGCAACTCTACCCCCTAACCACCCCACTCTATCAAGGAGAACCCTTTGCGCCGTACCAAAATCGTCTGTACCCTCGGACCCGCCAGCAACACACCACAGAAGATAGAGCAACTCGTTCGCGCCGGCATGAATGTGGCGCGTATCAACTTCTCACACGGCACTTACGAAGAACACGGCGAGGTGATTAGGCGGGTAAAAGCAGTCTCTGCAAAACTGGGGAAGCCTATCGCTATTCTGCAAGACCTTTCGGGTCCCAAACTGCGCTTAGGGCAGTTTACCCCTGTGGTTCTGAAACGAGGGCAAGAGGTCGGTTTCTGCTATTCACCGCAAAACTTTTTTTCGGAACCAAATAGGAATCCAAAGGAAAGCGTGAATCCTGCGGAGAATCTTATTTTGCCGTTACCTATTCCCGAAATGCTTGCCGCGCTCTGCCCAAACTGTAACCTCTTGTTAGATGACGGTAAAATCTCGCTAAAGGTCACTCGCTGTACGGGAGAACCCATCAGCCCTGAAAGAACGGTATGGGCGCGGTGCATTGTAGGAGGAGAACTCAAGCCGCGAAAAGGGGTTACTTCGCCAGGACTAAATCTTTCGTTACCCAGCGTTACCGAAAAAGACAAAGCCGATTTGCGCTTTGGGCTTTCGATAGGGGTCGATTGGGTTGCGGTCTCTTATGTGCGTCGTGCCGAAGACCTGCTTCCTCTGCAAGAGATTATACGCGAAGCAGGGCAGAACGTTCCGCTGATTGCCAAGATAGAGATGGCAGACGCAGTAGAGAACATCCATTCTATTCTAAAAGTAGTGGGGGGCATTATGGTTGCGAGAGGGGACTTGGGGGTAGAGATGCCCTTTGACCGTGTACCTCTCGTACAAAAAGAGATTATACGCCTCTGCAACCGCGCTGGTAAGCCCGTTATCACCGCAACGCAGATGCTAGAGAGTATGATTTCTAACCCGCGTCCTACTCGTGCGGAAGCCACCGATGTTGCAAACGCCATACTCGACGGAACCGATGCCGTTATGCTCTCTGGGGAGACCGCCGCAGGCGAGTTCCCTATTGAAGCCGCGAAAACCATGGCGAAAATCGCTCTGAGTACGGAACGCGTTCTGTGTAAAGACGAAGACTATGAACGTAGGCTAAAGGCAAACCCCGATATTACCGAAGCCGTCGCTCATGCGGTAGTCGTGCTTGCCGAACAGATAGCGGCGAAAGCCATTCTCTGCGCGACCACTACGGGGGGAACGGTGCGCTCTGTAGCACAGTACCGCCCTAATGTGCCGCTACTGGGAGTAACCACCAGTGAGGAGACCTACCGCCGTCTCGCACTCACTTGGGGAGTAACCCCTGCCCTTATATCCGAAATACATAACACCGACGATATGCTAAATGCAACGCTCGATGTCGCACAGACCATGAAGTTTGTGAAGGAAGGCGATACCGTTGTATTGACGGCGGGAGTACCCGTCAACAATCCCGGTACCACCAATCTCATTAAGGTACACACAATAGGACAGACCGTAAGTTTCCATAAGGCTTAATCGCTTTACGGAGAGAGACCATAATATGAGTACGCCCCTAAACAACCCTTCGCAAAACCAAAAACCACCCCA
>OMJJ01000320.1 GCA_900299305.1 bacterium
AATAGGAGTACGCGACCTTTTGTGTGACGTGGGTCAGCTCTTCCGGTGTCCAAGTCAGGGTTCCCTTCGCTTTGCGTAACAGTTCGTAACGCAGATTTTCGTAGGGGTTAGCCAATCTCTGCTTTGCTTCTCGCAAAACCTGTAGACGTGCACGACGCAGAGCGTCTTCCGAAAAATCGGCGTTTTTCAGTGCCTCTCCCAACAGGTAGGCAGTCTCCGAAACTTGGGAAGGAACCGTAAGGCAGGTAATCACCAGAAACTGCGGAGTCACTTGTACATCAAGGCTACCCCCCACCTGCCGAACCGATGCCCCCACCGACTCGAAAGAGCGGTTTAGGCTCCCAAAGAACATCGCTCGACCCGCCAACTCCTGAATAGCAGCCTCTCGTATATCGGTAGGCTCTGCCCACTTGACGTAGACTGCTACCGCAAGGAACTCGGAGGAGGGTACAGGGGTGAGGAGGATACGAACCCCATTCGTAAGGGTCTTACGCTGAGTCTCCGCATGAGATACACAGGTCAGTATGAGGAGGAGTAACGAGAGTAGTACCGTAAATCGCCTCACTTCTCACCTCCCGTATCGGGTAGATAGCGCACCACTACCCGCTGATGTGGAAGCAGGTACTGTAGCACATACTCCTGAATATCTTTGGTAGAGAGTTGGGCTATGGTCTGCTTGAGGTCGGATAGATTCTGCCCATTCACTACCTCCGCATACCCCATCAGGTGCGAAAGCCCCAAACAGGTCTCTGCATCAAGACGGAGGCGCGTTAGCGTTTGGCGTTTGGCATACTGAAGTTCGAGCGCAGTAACGGGCTGTTTGGCAAGATTGGTTACGGCACTAAGTACCGCCGCCTCCAAGCGTGTAACCCGCTCTGGTAACGCCTCTTGAGATACAGGAAGTTTTGCCGTGAAAATAAAGAGGCTGGTATCTCGGCGCGGCGTATACTGTGCAAGCACGTTTGTACCTGCCAAATCGGGAAGAGCAAGCCGCCCCGTGCTGTCACTCCCCATAACCTCGGCTAGTACTCGCGCACACGCCGACATCTTTGCCGAGTTTGCAGGGGGTGCGTTCCACCCCATAGCCACCGCCGCATCTTGTGGAGGCACCTTCACATCTACAAAACTCGCGGATATACGCTCGATGACGGGGAGCAGTGGCTCTTCTTTTGGGGGCGCGGTTTTCCAGTTTCCAAACACCTTTTCTACAGATTGCGCGGCTTGTGCCTCCGTTACGTTACCCACCAGCACCAGAGTACAGCGGTATGGGGTGTAGTTACGCTTATAGAAGGCGGCTAACTTCTCACGGGAGAGGTGTTGTATCGTTTCGGGGGTTCCACCGGGGGGAAGTAGTAGGAGTGCCTCCTTATAGAGACGTGCCACAAGGCGGTTGGTAAGGTCGGCGTTGGTTTTCCCCAGTTCATCAAGAATAACGCGCCTCTCCTTCTCTATCTCCTCTGTAGGCAGGGTAGCATTTCCTAACAGATCGTTTAGTATCTCAAGAGCGGAGTCGAGTGCTTCGGGAACCACCGTTGTATAGAGGTGTACGTAATCCTGCCCCGTCCCCGCTTGCCAAATCCCCCCTAGTTGTTCTATTGCCAAGTCGGCTTCGCCACGCTTACGGTGTGTAGTTCCCTTAAACAGAGCGTGTTCCAGAAAGTGAGCACACCCACTTTCGCCCTTCTCCTCCTGAGAAGCACCCGCCCGTACCCAAACATCTATCGCCACGATTTGACTTTCGGCGCGGCGTTGCACCAGATACTTAAAGCCGTTGGCAAGCGTCTCTGCCTTACCAACAGAGACCGCACCACCTAAAAGGCTCAAAGCGCAAACAAAAGAGATTAGTAACCCGTATCTTGCCATGCCCGCGTATTCGCTTTTTGGGCTTAGAAGTCCTGCTTATGCGTGCCCCCCAATAATCCTCACGAAGTTCTAGCAGAGGCAGGAATAGGCGGCTACAAAAGCCAATTCTACACCTACTCAACTCAAGGAGCGCACTATACCCGATGAAAATTGGAATCAACCGTTGGACTTTCCCCGCTGATTGGGAGATTGAACGCTGTTTTCGCCTCGCAAAAGGCTCTGGTTTCGACAGTATCGAAATCAATATCGCAGAGACCGACTATCTTACCCCCCAGAGCACCGAAGCAGAGACCAAAGCACTACTCGAACTGGCAACCAGCATCGGGTTAGAGATAAGTAGCCTCTCTACCGGTTTGGGGTGGCGATACCCCCTCACCTCTCCCGACCCCGCTGTGCGGGAGCAGGGCAAACGTAACATCGTGTCTCAGTTGGAGAAGGCGCAGTGGCTTGGCGTAGATACGATTTTGGTGGTTCCCGGCATTGTAAACGCCGAGATTAGTTACGACGATGCCTACACCCGCGCTCAGGAGGCTTTGAAAGAGGTAGCAGGAGAGGCTGAGAGCCGCCAAGTATCTATTGGTGTAGAGAATGTTTGGAACAAGTTCCTGCTAAGCCCACTAGAGTTTGCCCGCTTCCTTGATGAGATAGATAGCCCCTATGTGGGTGCGTACTTCGATGTGGGTAACGTGCTTCTGTACGGCTTTCCCGACCAGTGGATACGTATTTTGGGCAACCGTATCCGCAAGGTTCATGTAAAAGATTTTAAGACGAACATCGGAAACGGGACGGGCTTTAGCAACATCCTACAGGGTCATGTCCCCTGGGAGAGCGTTTGCGTTGCCCTAAAAGAGATTGGCTACGACGAGTACGTAACCGCCGAAGTAGACGGCTATATTCATAACAAAGAGTTGGGGATTCGGCACATCGCCGAGTGCTTGCGCTCTGTATTCGGCGAGTAGCAGGTAACACATCCCTTATGCGAATCGTAATCCTCACCGCAGGCACAGGAAGTTACTACTGTGGAACCTGTATGCGCGACAACGCCCTCGCCCTTGCGTTACGAAAGAAGGGGCATGACGCGGTACTGGTTCCTCTGTACCTGCCCCTTATGCTAGACGAACCCTCTGCCGCAGAAGATGCCCCCCTTTTCTATGGGGGGGTGAACGTCTACCTACAGCACGTCTCTAGCCTGTTCCGCAAAACCCCGCGCTGGCTCGACAAGTTTTTCGACTCTCCGTCGCTTCTCAAAATGGTCGCAAACAATACGGGCATGACCACCCCAGAGCAGTTGGGAACGCTTACCCTCTCTACTCTGCAAGGCAGTGACGGGAATCAGGCGAAGGAGTTGGCGCGGATGGGCGAGTGGCTGAACGGCGACACTCAAGCCGACGTTATCTGCATATCGAACGCGCTTCTTATCGGTATCGCCCCCTACCTCAAGCAGAAGACCACCGCCAAAATCGTATGCACACTACAAGGGGAGGACTACTTTCTCGACAGCCTCCCCGAACCGTACAAAACGCAGTGCTGGGAGATGCTCTCGAAGCAGGGGCAGTCGGTAGATGCGTTTGTAGCGGTGAGCCAGTACTACGGCGACCTCATGCAACGCCGCGCCAACCTTCCCAAAGAGCGTGTTCATACCCTCTATAACGGAATTGCCCTTGAGGGCTACCGCAACCTACCGGAGCGTACCCTCCCCCATCCTCCAACCATCGGATACCTTGCTCGTCTAAATCCGCTAAAGGGGCTACACACTCTTGTAGAGAGTTACATCGCGTTACGAAATCGTAACACTATACTGGAGGTTCGCCTTCATATCGCGGGTACAAAAAACTCCGCAGATGATGCGTACCTAAAAGAGTTGGAGGCACGTATCGCTTCGGAAGGGCTTACAGAGTCCGTTATGATACAGCCCAACCTTAGCCGCGACAAAAAAATCGAGTTTTTGCGGGGTTTGAGTGTGCTAAGTGTTCCTGCCACTTATGGGGAGTCGTTTGGGCTTTACTTGCTAGAGGCTTGGGCATGTGGTGTACCTGTAGTACAGCCTCGCCATGCCGCTTTTCCCGAACTTCTGGGGATAACAGGCGGGGGAGAACTGTGCGAACCGGATAGCGTGGAATCGCTGACAAACACCCTCGAATCGCTCTTAAAACAACCCGAACGGCTCCAAGCACTAGGGCAAAAGGGGCAAAAGATAGTGTTCGAGCAGTTTGATGTGGCGAATATGGCGGAAGGTTTTTTGAAAATCGTGCAGTAGCGGTTTCCAGTTTTGGTAGAAGTGGTAGGAGTAGTTGCTATGTGTTTAGAGATAGGAAAAGGGGTTGCACTCACCCCACCCTAGCCCTACCCCTTTACAAGGGGAGGGAATCTCGCCTCTCAAAAGTGGTTC
>OMJJ01000321.1 GCA_900299305.1 bacterium
ACCGCCGTCGGTGTTGCGGGGGCAAGCCTCGTCGCGGGGGAAGCCGCCTCTGCCTTCGTTGCAAACGACAACTATGGTCCCTTCCATGCGGGGCTACAGTCCTACTCCCTTCGTGGCTTCAAAACGGAGGAGGCACTGAAAATCACCCAAAAACTAGGGCTAAAGTACTGGGAAGCGTTTCCTGCGCACTTTAGAATGACCCACGACCCCGTTATGATTCGCGAGTACAAAAAACTCCTCAATAAGTATGGAGTCACACTCTACTCCTACGGGGTACTCGACTTTACTACCAATGAGGATGATGCCCGCTACAAGTTCGAGTTCGCTCGTCTTATGGGTATCAAGACCCTCTCTGCCTACCCACAGCCCAACGCTTTCGGGCTTCTGAACCAACTGGTAGACGAGTATAAAATCAATATCGCAATCCACAACCACGGACCCGGCGACAACCTCTACGACCTCATCTCCAAAGAGGAGAAAGCCCTCCAAAGCGCAGATGACCGTATCGGGGCGTGTATTGATACCGGTCACTACCTCCGCTCGAATGAAGACCCCGTTTCCGCCGCCTCCCGCTTTGGAAAGCGCGTCTATAGCGTTCACCTAAAAGACGTGAAGGACGGCGCGAATGGCGCAAAAGAGATGACCGAAATGGGCAAAGGCAATCTTAAAACGGTGGAGTTCCTGAAAACGCTGATAGCCAACCGGTTTCAGGGTATCCTCGCGGTGGAGTACGAGGAGCATGAGCAAGACCCTACCGCCTACATTGAGGAGTGCCTCAAAGCGACCCGCGATGCTATACAAGTCGCGACTAAGAAGTAGAAACGAGGAGTAGGTATGCACACCGGAGTCAAGATAGTAGATGTAGAGCGAATCGTGGTGGATGTCCCCTTCACGCCGCGCTGTGACGAGTTCAATGCCCGTGAAATTTGGCAGTGGCGTATTAGTGAGGTGATACGCATTACTACCGATGTCCCCGACCTTGTGGGGTATGGCGAGACGATTCTTCACTACACATGGAGCCGCGTTCCCGATAGTGCTATAGAGCGCGTAAAGGGACGCAATCCCGGCGAGTTTCTGGGCGACGACTCGTTGGGGGCGGGGCTACAGATGGCAATCTACGACCTCGTGGGTAAAGCCCTTGGTGTGCCTACCTATCGCCTGTTCAATCTTCCAAAAGTGCGCGAATGGTGTCCGATTTCGTGGTGGAATATAGATATGTCTCCCGAAGCCTTTGCAGAGGAGGCGCAGGAAGCACTCTCCAAAGGCTACACCTCCTACAAAATTAAGGCACGCCCTTGGTGGGATGTGTACGAGCAGGTAGAGGCGATAAGCAAAGTCACCCCGCGCCACTTCCGCCTAGACCTCGACTGGAACAATATGCTTCTCAATGCGGGGAACGCCGCCCCCGTCCTCACCGAACTAGATAAGGAAGAGCGGGTCGCTATCTACGAATCGCCTATCATGCAGAGGGACGTAGAGGGGCATCGGCAGTTACGCCAAAAGACGACGCGCCCCCTCGCTCTCCACTTTGGCGACCCTCCCTTCCCCACGGTTGTTCGGGACGAAGTTTGTGACGGCTTTGTAGTGGGCGGCGGTGCGGCAAGCGTACTACGGCAGGGAACCCTCTCTGCCGCGTTCGAGAAACCGTTTTGGCTTCAACTGGTAGGCACTGGGATTACCACCACCTTTTCGGTTCACTTGGGGGCAGTACTTCCCTTCGCACAGTGGCCCTCCGTCAACTGCATGAACAACTACTCCGACGACCTCCTTGTAGACCCTCTCACGATAACAGGGGGCTTTGCCCGTGTGCCAGAGGCTCCCGGCTTGGGCGTAGAGATAGACGAAGCCGCCCTCACCCGCCTAAAAATGGCTCCCCCACACGAATACCCCCGCCCCCGCGCCATTCTTTCGGTAGTTTGGGAGGGTGGTAGAGTGGTGCATTACCGCGATATGAAGCAGGTTTGGGACGACTGTTGGGCAGGAAACCAGCCCGTACAGGAGCGCGGGGTACGTATGGAGGTCTGGAAGGACGATAACTCTCCTGAATGGGCAGATTTATACGCGAGAGCAAAAGATTTTCCTGTACGGGACAGACGCTAACCCCACTATCTCAAGAAGAGGATGGTACACAATGAATCGTATTGGTGTGCTTTGTGTTATCGCAATGGGCTTTACCACGACTGCCCTTGCCTCCCCTATAACCCCCAAAACGCGGAAGCAAGACACCACCTTTCTCCTGCGCGGTGAGGTGGTCGATGCCGATACAGGGAAGCCACTCGGTTGCCGGCTGTACCTACAGGGAGCCGATGGGAAATGGTACTTCCCTGCCTCGGTGGGCGGTAAATCGGTGGAGTATAAGCGGGAGCCTAGCCCCAAACTGGTAGAGATGCACACCTGCTTAACGGCGCACCCGTTCCAAATCGCGCTACAGCCGGGGCAGTATACGGTGACGGTAGAGCATGGAAAAGAGTATGTTCCCACCACAATTCGGTTTACCCACTCCGCCACAACCTCCCCCAAACTGCGTATCCCCCTCCAACGCTGGATAGATATGCCCTCACGAGGTTGGTACTCTAGCGATACCCATGCACATCGTCCCCCTGATGAAATGACCACTCTGCAGGTTGCGGATGATGTAAACGTGGGCTTTCCGCTCACTTTTTGGGTGACAAAAGCGGGGCTTGCCCCGGCACAGGGCGACAAGAATATGCCCGTCAGTGTCACCCCAAAGCCGGTCTATACCGACCCTACCCATGTCTACTGGCCCCTAAACACAGAGTACGAACTGTTCTCGGTAAACGATAAGCCGCACACACTGGGCGCGGTCTTCGCCCTGAACCACAAAGCCCCTATCCAACATGGCATCCCACCTACCACAGCCGCCGCCCAAGAGGTTCATGCTCAAGGGGGGCTTCTGGAACTCGATAAACACGCTTGGGAGTGGACAATGGCGATTATCCCCACCATGAAAGTAGACCTCTACGACCTCACAAACAACCATATGTGGCGAACGGGTTGGGGGGTGGCGGGTTGGGGCATCCCTTCTGCCGACTATATGCACATCGAACGCGATGCGGAGGGCTGGACAGAGGCGGGATGGATAGACTACGGCTTTCAGAACTACTATGCCCTACTAGACTGCGGTTTTAACCTAAGACCCACTGGCGGTACAGGTACAGGCTACCATCCGGTTCCGTTTGGTTGGGGGCGGGTATACGCTCATATCACAGGTAAATTCAGTTATGAGAAGTGGTTAAAAGCACTCAACGACGGGGATAGTTTCGTTACGAATGGGCCCCTCCTCACCACTACGGTAGAGGGCAAACCGATGGGGCATAAGTTTGGAGCGGCTACCCCCAAAGCGTACCTTGTAGAAGGGGAAGCGGCAAGCCTCAGCCCGATAGGTCGTATCGAAATCGTGGTAAATGGGAGTGTGGTGCAGTCGGTAAAACCAGAGAATCGCAAATCCCCCAAAGGCGGCTATGTCAGCCGTATCCATATCACAGTGCCAATCACGGGGTCGTCATGGCTACTGGTGCGCTGTTACGAAAACCGCCCCGACAAACGGGTACGCTTCGCACACACCGCGCCCGTGCATATCTCGATACCCGGAATGCCCCTGCGCCCTCGTAAGGAAGAGGTCGCCTTTCTCATAAAGCGGGTACAAGACGAAATCGCACGTAGCGAAGGAGTTCTCTCTGCGGAGGCGATAGCAGAGTACCGTCAGGCATTAAAGGCGTACCAAACGGTTGCGCTTACAGCAAAGTAGGAGTAGTCAGGTGAACCCCCAAAAGCCATCCGTAAGGAAGATAAGAATATGAGCAAACAGATAGCTTTTGGCTGGTACGGAGGAAAGTACAGTCATCTGGACTGGCTCTTGCCTCTACTCCCGAACACAACCCATTTCTGCGATGTCTTTGGAGGCTCTGCGGCAGTTATTATCAATCGCCCCCCCTCACCTATCGAAACCTATAACGATATTGACAGTGAGTTGGTGAACTTCTTCCGTGTTTTGCGTGAAAGTAAGGAGCCGCTTATCGAAGCCATTGGACTGACCCCTTTCTCTCGTGAGGAGTTGATACTGGCTTGCTCAGAACCTACCAATAACCTATCTGACTTAGAACGAGCAAGACGATTTTTTGTGAGAGCGAGACAGGTACGAACAGGACTCGCCCAAACCGCGAGCGGAGGTAGATGGGCGCACTGCAAACTCACAAGCAGGGCAGGAATGGCAGGGGCTGTCTCTCGCTGGCTTGGAAGCATCGAAGACCTCTCTGCGATTGCCCAGCGCCTCCTGCGTATTCAGATTGAGAATGCTCCTGCAATAGAGGTTATCCAACGCTACGACTCAGAGGAGACACTTTTTTACTGCGACCCTCCCTATCCTCATGACGTAAGGGGAGATATAAAAGCGTACCGTTACGAAATGTCTGATAACCAGCACAGAGAACTCGCGGAGATACTTCGAGGTGTAAAAAGCAAAGTCGCGCTATCGGGTTATCATGGTACTCTGATGCAAGAACTATATAGAGATTGGAACTATATAGAGGCTCCTGCAAAACTGTGCCACTCTGTCAAAACGTTACGTACCGAAGTACTCTGGACAAACTACGAGGTATCAGAAGACAACCAATGCCTACTCCCCAAGAAATCCTTGAAAACGCCTACCGAAAAGCAAGAGCGGATGCTAGAACTTCTCTAGTCGAGAGTGAAGAGACGCGCACACGGATTGAACTTGTATGCAGGAATGTTGCCAATCGTGCGGTAGTGCGGCTCTTACTCGCCTGTTCTCTTGCGAAAGCAGACAAGCCGAATGTGGACATTCGCAAACCTTATACCGCGATTGAGGGCGCAAATACCTACTCTGGGCGTAACTACGATGAAACGTATATCGGGGCATTTGTGATCGCGTACCGCCTTCCCTGTAATCAAACTACCGCCTTTTTAACCCCTGCGCTTCGCAACCAAAGTGAACCGCTTACTCCGGAAACCAATCTGGAAGGTCGTCCTGCGGCGGTCTATCAAGCGGCTCTTCAGTTGCTTACCGAAGTTCATGAACAGATCCTCTCGGCAGAAGATTTATTAGCGGAGACGATACGTTGGCTTCTGGTGGTTCAGGAAGAGAATCAGCAACGCACGAATACCATGCTTGCCAGCCTGAAAGCAACGGAGGGCGCGACTCCCTTAGCATCGGAAGCGATTGTTACCCTGATAGAACAGCATCTCAAAACAAAAGGAGCAAGTCGCCTTCCGGTACTGGTTGTCGCCGCCGCCTACCAAAGTGCAGGAAACCGTATTGGCGAAAGTGTGAAACCGCTTCAAGCACATAATGCGGCGGACAGTCAAACAGGGGCGATGGGAGATATAGAGGTAACACTTATCGACGCGGATAAGGTTGTTACAGGCTACGAAATGAAACTGCAACAGGTAACTCGTAAAGATATAGACAGTGCCCTGAACAAAATTTCCGAGCAAGGTATGGGGATTCAGAACTACATTTTCATTACGACTGATACTATAGACGTAGAGGTTAAGGACTATGCCGCTTCACTTTATGAGGCTACAGGAGGTATCGAGTTCGTGATTCTCGACTGTATCGGTTTTCTGCGTCACTTTCTGCATCTCTTTCATCGGATTCGCATGGAGTACATTGAGGCATACCAAATGTTGGTACTGAGTGAACCCGACAGTTCTGTAAGCCAGCCTGTTAAAGAGGCATGGCTTGCGCTTCGCTTGGCGGCAGAAAGTAACGGTAGTTCGCTGGATTAGGAGAGAGTAGTCTCATGGATAGTCCAACTCATTTGGGGGGTGTTTTTTCTCCTCGTAGTGCCTTCACTTCTTCCATCAGCAACATCAGCACTTTATCCTGCCTTTCAAGGTGTCCTAGTATCGCACTCCGCTCTTCTTCTGCCATTGCGTGAAACAGTTCATCCTGAAACGCAAGATGCTCCATAATAACACGCACCTCCTCTTCCGCTTTCAGGGTCGTCTGATAGTCGGCTTCTGCCATAAGGCGGTCTTTTTCGGATTGGCGGTTCTGGCTCATCATAACGATGGGGCCTGTGTAGGCGGCTTGGAAAGAGAGAACTAGGTTGAGCAAAATGAAGGGATAAGGGTCGAAGGCTTTATCTTTATAGTGCATAGCGAGGTAGATATTGGCGACTATCCAACAGAAAAGACAGCAACTTTGAAAAATAATGAAGGGCCAACTCCCAACTGTACGTGCTACCGCATCGGCGACCCTCTGCCCTAAAGAGCGGTCTTTGACGTGTGCCTCATTCACGTTGACAATGGGCAGGTGGTCGTGTGAAAACGTGGCGGCGGGTCCGGTGGGCGGAACAGAACTACTACTCATTGGGTACTCCCATAGCGATTGAT
>OMJJ01000322.1 GCA_900299305.1 bacterium
AAGCGATGACGTGTTCACCGCCCTGGTGGCCGAAAAACGTTCGCTCGCGTCCGGGTCCGAATTCCTCGAATTCTACGATCTGGAAGAAAACGTGGGCGACATCGGCGGGCTCGATCAATTGAAGGACTGGCTGACGAAACGCGCCGCGGCCTACTCCCCCCGGGCGAGGGAACAGGGTGTCCCGCTGCCCAAGGGGATGCTGTTGTTGGGCGTGCAGGGGTGCGGTAAGAGCCTCTCGGCAAAGGCGATTGGCTCTCTGTGGCGGCTCCCGCTGTTGCGCCTCGATGTAGGTCGTATTTTTGCGGGAATAGTGGGATCCTCTGAAGAGAACATGAGGAAAGCCATTCGCGTAGCGGAGTCGGTATCGCCCTGTATTTTGTGGCTAGACGAGTTGGAAAAAGGCTTCTCTGGTACGCAAAGTTCGGGGATGTCGGATGGAGGAACCACCTCTCGCGTTTTCGGCACATTCCTTACATGGATGCAGGACAAGAAAGCCCCCGCCTTCGTGGTTGCGACCTCCAACGATGTAACGATGCTACCGCCCGAACTACTGCGTAAAGGACGCTTCGACGAGATTTTCTTTATCGACCTCCCCGCCGAACAAGAACGGGAGCAGATATTTAAGATTCACCTCCAGAAGCGTAAACGTAACCCTTCTGAGTTCGACCTCAACCGTTTAGCAAAATCTACCCCCGGCTTCTCTGGGGCAGAGATAGAGGCGGCAGTTGTGGATGCGCTGTACGATTCGTTCGATGATGATAAACCCCTCACCACCGAATCGATTCTAAGGGCAGTACGAAACACCGTCCCCCTCGCCATGACCATGCAAGAGAAGATAGAAGGGCTACGGCAGTGGGCAGAAGAGAGGGCGCGACAGGCATCTAGCATCCAAGCCGAAGACCTTCTTACCATCCGAGAAGAGTTGATTGTTCAGAAACACCAAGTACTGATTGAGGACATTGTGCCTCTGCTTACTGCCTCCGAAACGGAAGAGGAGGAGGTCATTTTGCCCGAACCCGACGAGGACGGCTCTCCCGAAGAGGCGGAATCGCTCTCGGTTCCTCCTTCTAATTAGTTCGTAACTACCTAGTACCCAAAACACAATGCCAGACCGCTTTGACTTTTTAGAATTCGGCGATGACAAACCCGCCGCAACCGCCCCGCCTCCGCCTCCTGTTGGCACCATAGAGCCAGAGCAGAGTTGGAAGCCCCTTAAACTTCGCGCCATTGAGGTTATCGGTGATCCCGGTACGGGCGCGGGGCAGTTCTCCCTGCCTACGGGGATTGCGGTAGACCAGTTTGGCTCTCTCTATGTTGCGGATAGTAACAACCACCGCATACAGCGCATTACAACAAGTGGAGATGTCTACTGCATTGGAAAGCCCGGTACGGCGGTAGGCGAGATGTGGCAACCCCAATCGGTAGCGGTTAGCCCCAATGGAGAGTTCTTCTTTGTGGCGGAAGCAGGAACCAACCGCGTTCAGTGTTTTCGGTTTACGGGGCAGAGCAAGGGAACGGTAACGGGTTTCAAGAACCCTATGGGGGTTGCGTTTGACCCAGAAGGAAGGCTCTGGATTGCCGACACGGGCAATGGCAGACTTCTGCGTATGAACGTGCAAAATGGGCAGTACGTGGGGGGCTTCGACCACAAAGCTGGCTTCCAACGCCCTATCTCTATTGCGGTAGACCGTTTTCGGCAGATATACGTCACCTGTACCACTGGTCAAAACGTTATCAAATTTGACACGCAAGGTCGCAAACTATCCAGCCTTGCCGACAGACGAAAACTCGCCTTCCCAACCTCCTGCGCAGTAGATGCAATGGGGCGGGTGTATGTGGTGGAATCGGAGGCGAATCGGCTTCATGTTTTCGACCACGAAGGCAACTCCCTGATTGCTTTTGACCGCCTAAGTAGCAAAATGGGGTCGCTAAAAGCCCCTAGCAGTGTCGCCCTCGGTCCTCAGGGCGAAATCTATATCTCCGACACCCAAAATCATCGTATTGTTCGCTTAGGGTGGGAGTAGACCTCCCCTCCCCTCCTCACAGAAAGCCACTCAATGAGCGTCCGTACACTGAACCTGATATGGGAAGAGCGCGTTCGCGGAAGTTATCCCGTTACCGCCTACGCACTAGGTAATGATGGTAACCTCACCCGTGCTATTCCGCGCCCTGCGGAGGTACGCGCCTACGACCTTACCCGCATCGACTTAGGAGGAGAGCGGACTCCTGATGTCTCGTTTAGTACCCAAACGCTTACCGAGATAGAGGTAACCGCCGAATCGAGGTCGTTTTTGGGCATGACTGCCAAAGAGGTCTACCTGTTTCACAACGGCACAAAAACGCAGTTCTTAGGAGACCGCCATATTGTCTTTATCGACACGGCACTCTCTGCAGACGGTAAGCGCATAGTAGTTGCGTACTCCGACATGGCGGGTATCAGTTTTGAGGTGGCTTGCGGAGAGATAGAGGGACAACTCCGCTGGGCGCGAAACGTAGCCACCTCCCTAAACGCCGTCGCTATCTCGCGTGATGGAAACTACATGGCTTACGGCACGGAGGCGGGAACCGTCGCTCTCCTCGACTATCGGCAACGAGAGGACTGGCAGTTCCTACTAGAAGAGCCGGTGCGTACCCTGGCTTGCGACGAAACGGGAAAGCATATTATCTACGGAACCGCGTTCGGCAAAATCGGTTGCATTAGCGTAAGCGGAGAGCGGACATGGGAGATTGGGGTCGCGGGCGAGATAGTCGGTGTAGCGACCTCTGCGGATGGCTCGGTGACAGCGGCACTCTCTTATGTAGAGATTGAGGATGCTTCGCATCTCTACTGCCTTACGGGAGAGGGCACGATTGCGCTGGATATGCCCTTCCCAAAGCCGCTAAAAGGGCTTTCGGTTTCGGGCAACGGTCTTTTTGTGGCTACGGGGTTTAGAGATGGAACCGCACAGGTCTATGAGGTTCAGAAATCCGAAACCGGTGAACTCGCGCCACGCCGTCTCTCTCGCAATCCCAAGAAGGACGCAGAGGCACTATTTGCGTTGGGAGAGTGGGAACAGGCGTGTAGGATACTGCGAGAAGCGATTAAAGAGCAGCCTGCCAACCTACCGCTCTTCGACCTCTACACCAGTGCCTTTAACAAGTGGCTAGAGACCCAGTTCGCGGTAGCACACACCCACTTCGAGACGAAAGACTTTGCTAGCGCGGTGGGTGTACTCGAAGCGATGCACACCGAAGCCCCCAAAAACGTAACGATACTCTCCTTGCTCCAACAGGCGAATATGGGGCTTGCCCGTCAGTGGATGGAACACGCTCAGTATCTCCTCACACAAAAAGACGAGGACGGCGCGGCAAAAGCATACACTACCGCCATCGAACTCCAGCCCAACCTACGGGAACCCCGCGAACGCCTTCAGGAACTCAACCACGAACGCGCCCTCCATGCCGACCAACGCGCAGAAGCCTTTTTACAGCAAGAGAACTACCCCTCTGCCCTCTCTTCGTGGGAACAGGCACAACTGCTCGTCCCCTCTCCCGAACGTGCCGCCAAGATAGAAAAAGCGCAAATCGCATTCGAGTTTGCTACGGGCATGGAGAACTACAACCTCAAGCAGTACCCGCAAGCCATCTTTCAGTTTCAAAAAGTACTGGCAAGAGACCCCGAACATACCGCCGCAAAACGCTTTCTACAGTTCTCACAACGCTTCACCAACGATACCGCTACCGAAACGGTACAGAGCCGCTTCTCTATGCTAGAGTAGCGGCTCTGTATTTAGGGCTTACTTCTTCTATCCGTTACGCCGTTTACTACAACGCGCACGAACTACCTCTTCAAAAATGATGGTCTGTTCCCGTCCCGGTCCAACTGAAAGCGTCGCGATAGGTACTTCGATGAGTTCCTCTACGCGCTTTGCAAACCGCTTTGCGTTTTCGGGTAGGTCTTCGTAGGTACGCACATCGGAGACCTCTTCCTTCCAGCCAGGAAGAGTCTCGTATACGGGTTCGAGGTCTTCCCGGTAGGGTAGGTCGGTGGGCATCTGTGTTATTAGGGTACCATCTTTCTCTTTGTACGCCACACAGATTTTCACGGTGTCCAGCCCACTCAGAACGTCGAGGTGTCCCAAAGAGAGGCAACTTAGCCCGTTTACCTGTACGGCATAGCGGAGGATTACCGCGTCTAGCCAACCACAGCGGCGAGGTCGCCCTGTTGTCGTGCCGTACTCGTGTCCCCGCTCACGGATATAGTGACCGATTTCGTTGAGTTGTTCGGTGGGGAAAACCCCAGAGCCTACACGAGTAGTGTACGATTTCGCAACCCCAATCACTCCATCTACAAAGGTCGGTCCGATACCTGTTCCGATACACGCGCCCCCCGCTATGGGGTGAGAAGAGGTAACAAAGGGATACGTACCAAGGTCTATATCAAGCAGAGTGCCTTGCGCCCCCTCAAAGAGAACGCCTTTTTCGCCCCGTGCCGCCTCGTAGATAAGGCGGGAGGTATCTACCACATAAGGACGTAGGTAGTCGGCGTACACCTGATACTCTGCGAACACTTCGTCTGCATCGAGAGGGTCTGCGCCATAGAGGTTTTGTAGCAGTTCGTTTTTCGAGGCGATGAGTGCTTTTAGGCGAGCCTCAAATCGGTCTTTCCGAACGAACTCACCCAAACGCAAGCCGATACGCCCCGCTTTATCCATATAGGCAGGACCAATGCCGCGCCCGGTCGTGCCGATTTTGCTATCGCCGCGACGTTTCTCTTCAAGGGCATCTTGCAGACGATGGTAAGGAAGAATAACGTGTGCAGAGGAGGAGATTTTGAGGTTGTGGGTGGAAAGCCCTTGCGCGTGGAGACCTTCTATCTCCTTTACCAACACGCCGGGGTCGATAACCACCCCATCAGAAATCACGCACACGGTTTCTGAGTTGAGGATACCGGACGGAATGAGGTGGAACTTGTACTCTTTGTTCCCAACGGTGACAGAGTGTCCGGCGTTGTTGCCACCCCCATAGCGCACCACCATCTCTTTATCACTTGCGAGATAGTCGACGATTTTGCCTTTTGCTTCATCGCCCCACTGTGCGCCCACAATTACGATGTTTGCCATTGCTTTCGCTCTCCTGTGGGTGAGCGACTATTCACCGCTCCCCTTACATCCTCCCTTTTCCCTCCATTGGTGCAGAATGCGAAGGGGATCCGGAGGCGAATGCGAAGTTCCAGAAAACCAAAAAGGACAGCCATTGCTGTCCTAGTTACAGAAAGGAACTGGGCTTCAAACCATGTTTAGTATAGAGGAATTTGCACCGTTTGTCAACACCTTTTTTTGAGTAGACAGGTGTATTTTCAGAGCCGTTACTGCTACTGTTTGTAGGTGGGTTCGTGGATAGTAATAGTATACCGCGTGCCTTCACGTTGGTACTCGAAGGGCTTCCCACTGAAAGGGTCTATTCCTATAGAGCCGAGTTTCAGTTCTGCAAGGCTCATCGGGAATTTGTTATGTTCCCGATAGTAGCGGCGGAGGGCGCACCGTACTCCAAGCGTCTGCACACGCGCCCGCACTTTTTCATAGGAATCGGCTACGTGGTCTATAAACGGTGATAGGAGGTGTGCGAGTAGCCCAGAAATCGATTCGTTAGACACCTCTTGGATGGGCTTGCGCTGGAAGTAGGGAGTTTTTACCCCCTCAAGGGTATCTTGGAAATAGTTTACCGCTACTCGGTTTGCTTGCATGAGTAGCATTTTTATATCTACATCAGGAGATTGATAGATGCGTATGGTATCGTTGGCTACCCCCAAGTCACGTAGAAAGTTCGCGAGTTTGGCGGGTTTCTCCTGAAGTTGTTGTGTGATGCGGGTGAGCCAGTTCTGTTCTGCGGCAAGCACCTCTGCCATCGGAGATTTGTCTTGGAGCCACTCGTTCGCTATCGCCATTACGGCATCGCAGTCTTTTGCCGAGAGGGTAGGCAGTGTTCCCACAAACCCTTTGAGTATAATTCCTGTAATAGCAAGCCCTGCTTGTCCAGAGATAAGCCCGTCTTTTTGAACCTGTTGCCCAAACTTGAGTCCTGCTTTGAGTGCCTTTATCGCCTCTGCGGTGTTACCATCCGCAAGTTTTAGTCGAATGTCTTTGGCGTGTAGGCGGGCATAGCGGCGGAAGTAGATAAACTCCAGAAAGACCGTATCCAATCCTACCGTTTGTGGGTTGCGGGGGCTAAGGATGGGTTTTGCCATTCCCTGATAAAATAGGCTCGTTGCCTTCTGTGCCTCTGGGGTCTGCATCAGTTGCCGAATATCTTCTAAGGTGCTTTCGGTATCGTCACAGAGTACCTGTACCTTTTCGGTGCGAGATAGAACCACCCCTGCCGTCATCAAATCTTCATAGCCGTTCGTACCTGTCGGTTTGGGGAAGACCGCCGCAAAGTGTTCGTCTGGGGTTGTGTCTTGGGCTTGCAAGGGCATTACTAAGAGAGCGACCAAAAGCGTGAGAATGCCTATTTTCAGGGCTTTCATCAGGAACCTCCTTACCATTTTGAAGAGAGTGGTGGTTTGTGTAAGCGATTATACCTTACTACAGCAAATCGGGTATCACCCAACCAAAATCCTATCTATATCGTGAAACTTTGCACAGAGTTCACACGTAGTCATTGCGAGTTCGTCAAAGCACAAAATTGAGGTCACACACAACAGTATGAAGAAGAAAAAGATTCTTATTGGATGCTCCATCCCCCTGATTCTCATTGGAATCGTCAGTTTTGCGGTGGTTCGCACCCTAAAACCTAAGCCGCAACCCGGACGTAGCGAGACGGTTCAAAAGGGAGATGTTGAGGTTAAAGTGGTAGAGAACGGAACCATAGAACCCCTCCGCAAAGTCGAAGTGAAGTCGAAGGCGGGAGGGCGTGTCCTAAAACTCCATGTAGACGAGGGGGCAGTGGTGAAAGTAGGCGATATTCTCGCCTCCATCGACCCGCAGGAGGTGAATACCCAAGTCGCGGCGTTGCAAGCGCAACTGATAGGCGCACAAGCTCGATACGCGGCGGCAAACAAATCCACCACCTACCAAAAAGACCAGACCAGTAGTAGCATCTCGCAGTTCGAGCAAGCCGTAAACTCCGCAAAAGCGCGACTTAATCAGGCACTCGCCTCTGCCAAAGTACAGCCCGAACTCACCGCGAAAGCCATCGAAATCGCGCAAGCCAATCTGGAGTCCGCAAAATCTAGCCTCAAACTTCAGCAAGATAACTTCCGCCTCCTCACCGAAAGTACCCATCCACAAAATATCGTCAACGCACAGACTGCCTACGATAGAGCGGTAGCACAACTCAAGAATCAGGAAAAGAATCTCTACCGCCAACGACAACTCTTAGAGAAGGGCTTTGTGGCGGCGCAGATAGTAGACAACGCAGAGACCGAAGTGCGGGTCGCAGAATCGCAGGTGCGGGAGGCAAAGCAACGCCTAGACCGTATCCGCCCCACCAACGCCCTCGAAGTGACGAACGCACAGAGCCAAATCGCCAGCGCAAGAAGTCAAGTACATCAGATGGAGGCACAACTCGCGCAAGCAAAAGCGGATGTGTTGCCTGTTACCCGCCAACAAGAGGTCGATAACGCTCGTGCCGCGCTTGCCCAAGCGGAGGCGCAACTTACCTCTGCAAAGTCAGGGCGTACCCAAGACCGCATGAGGTTTGATGAAGCCGTTGCCGCCGACGCACAGGTAAAGCAGATAAAAAGCCAACTGGATGAACTCCTCGTTCGCAAAGCCGACACTACCGTATACGCCTCTATGGCAGGGGTCATTACGCACCGCTACGTAGAGGAGGGTGAGATGATAACCTCTGCGGTCTCATCGTTCTCGTCGGGAACTCCCATCTTCCAGATAGGCGACCTTGCGGTTATGCTCGTAAAGATCAATGTGAATGAGGTAGACATCGCCAAAATCAAAGAGGGAACCCTTACCGAAGTGACGATAGATGCCTCGAATGGAACCACCTTCACAGGTAAAATCCGCAAAATCGCCCCCTCCTCGCTTACCAACGGCAGTAGCGGAGACACAGGAAGCCGAGGCAACCTCGCGAGTTCTAATACAGGGCAGGTAGTGCGCTTCCTTGTAGAGATACAGATAGACAAAGCTGACGCACGATTGCGCCCCGGTATGAGCGCACGGTGCGCCATTATTGTTTCGCGCCGAAAGAGTGTACTACGCCTCCCCAGCAACTGTATCCAAGGTACTGGAAACGATAGCACCGTTCAGGTGATTACCGCCGAAGCGAAAGGCGACCAAAAAGAGGTTTTGGAGACGCGAAAAGTAAAAGTCGGGCTACGTGGCGACGACTTTGTGGAGATTATCGAAGGAGTCAAAGAGGGTGAGAAGGTGCGCCCCAATGAGTTCAAAGGACCTCCACGCAAAACCATTGAGATTAACAACTAAGAGGCGAAGCAATGAACTTTTGGTACGCCATTCAGACAGCACTGGGCAACCTACGTGCTAACAAACTTCGCTCTCTTCTCACCATGCTTGGAGTGATTATTGGGGTGGGTGCGGTCATTATCATGGTGGCGATTGTGCAGGGGGCTTCGGAGCGTGTGACCTCCGAATTCAGCGGGCTTGGATCGAACTTGATGATTATCTTCTATCAACTCGACCCCAAAGACCGTAATACCACGACACGCCGTATAGATGCCATGAAGATGGACGATGTACGTGCCATTCTCAGTGAGTGTAGTCTTGTCAAATCGCTTTCTGCGGAACTGCCCATTAACCAAGGACCGAACCAAGGCTCAACCTTTATCGCCAAATACCGTGATAAAGAGACCGAGATAAACCCCAACGGCGTACAACCCGACTACGAACGCCTCAGAAACGTGAAAGTAGCACGTGGGCGGTTTATCTCCGAAGACGACCTGACCTCCTGGGCTAAAGTGTGTGTGATTGGCGACAAAGTACGCGCAGAACTCTTTAAGGACGAAGACCCCATGGGCAGAGAGGTTCAGGTCAATGGGGTGTCGCTAACTGTTGTGGGCATTATGGAGAAGAAGGGGCGTTCTCTGGACGGAGATGCGGATAAGAACGTCTATGTCCCCCTCACCACCGTTCAAAAGCGGTATATCGGAAGGGAGCTTGTGGGCGTAATTTGGGCAGAGCCTAAAGACCCCAAACGAATCAACGAAGCGATGGAGCAGGTGTGGCAACTCCTAATGCGGCGTTACGATAATCTTCCCGGCTTCCACGTCGATAGTCAAGAGAACATCCTCGCGAGTATCAACAAAATCCTTACCGTGTTCGGAATCATTCTCGGCTCGATTGCGGGGCTTTCGCTTCTGGTAGGCGGTATCGGGATTATGAACATCATGCTCGTCTCCGTTACAGAACGTACCCGCGAAATCGGCATCCGCAAAGCCATTGGGGCGACCCGAAGAGATATTCTGCTCCAGTTCCTTATCGAATCGGCAACCGTCTCTGCAACGGGTGGCATTATTGGACTTCTACTCGGTGCAGGAACCGCCTACACTATCGGGTACATCACCACCTTTATCCCCGGTATGGAGAACCCACAAACGGGCGCAAAGGGGTTGGCGGTCTATGTATCACCGGTAGTGTGTCTGCTCTCGTTCGCCTTTTCGGCGGGAGTAGGTATTCTGTTCGGGGTGTACCCTGCCTATCGTGCGGCAAGCCTAGACCCCATTGAGGCACTACGGCACGAGTAGAGGCTCTGCCTACGGTGTAACGTGAAGCGTGGTCTCTCGCTCGTAGTGGGCAAATCCCGGCGCAGAACCGCGTGGTTTTCGCACATACTTGCGGAGGGTATAGTCTACTGGTACGATGGAGGCGTGTTTCTCGCTACTATGCTGGGCGCACAACAGAGCCGCGTAGTCGAGTACGGGGCGGGGTACATTGGCGGGTCGGTTTTGGGTACGAATCACCACGTGCGAACTGGAAGAGGCGCGAACGTGGAGCCAAATATCGTTGGGGGCGGCAAGCCGTGTCAGCAGAAAATCGTTCGCGGTTGCCGTCTCCCCTATCAGGATTTCATATCCCTGTGGGGTGCGTACCCTACGAATCTTATGCCCCTGAAACTCCGAATGAGCGCGTTTTGCCTGTGCCTGTATCTCCGCTTCGTCGTGTAGCAGGTTCGCGTTTCGCAACTGTGTTCTTAAAGCACGAACCTCTCTTACCGAGTGCTCTGCCTGTGCCTCCAAGCCCCTTAGTTGCTCCAAAGCCTCTTTGAGTACCGCCATCGGCTCCTCAATACTCTCCGACTGCTCTACAGCGGCGTTCGCACTGCTCTGCGCCTTGCGGTAACGCTCGAACCAGTACTCTGCGTTCTCTTGGGGAGTAAGTTCGGGGTCTAGGGCAAGGGTACGCTCTGGAAAGTCGGGCTGAAAGTAGTCTTGTACCACCACCGTAGTATCCCCTTGCGTAATTTTCCAGAGGTTTGCAACAATCAGTTCCCCCGTCTGTTGGTACTTCTCACCGCTCTCCGCTTCGTGAATCAGGTTCTCTACGTTGTGTTGACGGTACTCCAGCCGCTCCAGTGCCTTCTGGATGTGGGAACGAAGCGCAGTAACCTCTTCCACAAACGCCGCCTCGCGAACACCTACCTGATAGGCGTAATCGAGTGCGAGGTTTAGGCTCTTCACTCCCTTTTGGGTCTCGTCGGGAGATTGGAGGGTAGGAAACGGATAGGCATAAGGCAATCCATTCGCCGCCTGTATCAATACGGGCGAGAAATGCCCCTGCGCCGTCGCTCCAAAAATCTCTATCCAGACCGCCGTAAGGTTCTCCGACAGGCTACCCGATTGCGCCAAAACCCGCAGAGCAATCTCCCTCGCCAAAAATGGAGAAAGCCCCGTAAATGTCTGCATAAGCCGTTCCGAGAGTGTCGCCTCCGTGAGTGCAGTCTCCTCTGAAAACGCCTCTGCTACCGAAGCGAGTGCCGAGAAGTCGAAGGGGTTTGCCCTATCTGCTTGGGGAGGAGGTGAGAGGTAAGGACTACCCGGCAGTATCTCACGAACGCGGTTAATGCGGTGGCTAATGCGCTTTATCGCGTCGATAATCGTGCCGTTATCCCGCACCAAAATCAGGTTGCTATGCTTCCCCATAAACTCCCCAACAAGGGTAACATGAGTAGCCTCCCCTTCTGCGTTTTTGGTAAGAATGCCTATCTCTACCACGCGGTCAAAGTCGCGCTGAACCACACTCTGCACAATCCCATTTTCGAGGTACTTGCGGAGTACCATACAGAAGTTGGGAGGTGTTGGTGGGTTCGCAGAGCGCACCCCAATACGGTGCATCCGCGCAAAGCGCACATCCACCGAAAACACAAGCCAGTAGGTCTCTCCCTGGTGGCGCACACTAAACTGTATCTCGGTAGGCGTAGGCTGGCGTACCTCCTGTATCTGCCCTCCAACAATCTGCGGTGTCAGTTCGGTGAGGACGGCGCACAGGGTAAGGCTATCGAAGGGAACTTTTAAGTTTTTGTTGGTTTTTTCGGGTTTTGGCATAGCAACTTTTTGTCGTATGGGAATAGATATGTGATAAAGATACCGCAAAATGCCCCAAAGACCGAATTTATACCGTTTCCTGCTCCTTATCCTTCTGATTTGCCTGTTCGCAGTTGACAGCACCCCCTATTAAGTGGTATTTTATCACGTTAAGAGGGTGTTTTCTAATGATGGAAAATCCCCAACCTATTTCACCATTGAAGGAAGCCTATTTTATGCAGTTCACGACTGAGCAGACGAATCCCTGCACACTCGTCGTAAGTATTGATGTTGAGGCAGAGCAGGTGTCACGCACGTTTGAAAGCGTATATCGTGAATTTAGCCGCTTTGTCAGTGTTCCCGGTTTTCGTCCCGGAAAAGCCCCCCGTGCCCTCATGGAAAAGTACGTCAATCAAGCCCGGTTGCAAGAGCGAGTACGCGAAAAGTTGGTTTCGGAAGTAGGGCAGAAAGCACTCGAAGAGCAAGAGATAGAGCCATTCCGTGCTCCCACTCTCGACGCAGGAGAGGTGACAGACAAACAGCCCTTCTCGTTCAAGATTACCGTTCCCCTAGAGCCGCAGGTTGCGCTGGGTGCTTATACTGGCATACAGGTAGAGCGTCCCCTCTTCCCCGTTACCGACGAGATGGTAGCAGAGCGCATTGAGCGGATTCAGGCAGACCGCGCCCGTGTAGAGCGCATTACAGACCGCCCCGTGCAAGCGGAAGACATTCTGGTAGCAGAGGTTGCTGTGGAGGTGGAAGGCGAGGTTGTCTCTCCCAAACGCCGCCAACTGCTCAACCTTGCCACCTCCTCCTCTGCCGTCTCCGAAGCCGTTGTCGGCATGAACATCGACGACGAAAAGACCTTCGATGTCGTTCTCGACGAAAACTTCACTCAAGAGGAGCATCGAGGCAAAACGGGAACCTATACCGTAAAAGTGGCAAGCATCAGTGCCAAAAAACTTCCCGAAATAGACGATGCTTTCGCCAAAGAGTTGGGCTATGATTCTGTAGACGCTTTCAAGGAAGAGATAAAATCTTCTATCGAAACCGAATCCATACGCTATAGCGACCAAGTGGCAGAGCAAAGAATTATTCAGAATATTCTGGAGAACTCCACCATTAACTTCCCCTACGCCCTTGTACGCGAAGAGATGGAAGACGCTTACCGCCAACTCGCCGCAGAACTCAAGCGAATGAACGTAGGCTACGAAATCTGGCTACAAGCCAACGGCTATACCGCCGATTCGCACCGTGAGGAGCTAGAGCAGGTTTCGCAGATGCGAGTCGCTACTATTCTAGCCCTGCACAACATCGCTACTACCGAGAACTTCCAAGTATCCGATGAAGCAATCGACGCGGAGTTTAGCAACCTACTCAAACAGGGACGCATCTCGGAAGAACAGCATGACCAGTGGATAGACGATACCCACCGCCGCTTCCAGATTGCCAATGCCCTCGTACAGCAAGACCTACACAGGTTCCTCTTTGAAAACAACGTGATAGTGGACGCTGTTCAGAGCGAAGCCCCCGACCCCGAAGAGGTGGCTATCGCTAACGAGGAAGCCCCTGTAGAATAGTCTCTGTCCCCTTTCTCAACACTGCTTGAGGAAGGGGACGACTCTATGTGAAGGAGGGTTTCGCAGTACGATTCCCCCCCTCCCCCGCCCGGAATCGGTAAGCCGGGAATACCCAGAGGAGTAAGAAACGATGGAACGGTTATTTCGCCCCCCTCAAAACGTTATCCCTATGGTCGTTGAGCAGAGCGCACGCGGAGAGCGTGCCTACGACATCTACTCACGGCTACTAAAAGACCGCATTATCTTTCTAGGGGAGCCTGTTACAGACCACCTCGCGAACCTGATTATCGCCGAGATGCTGTTTTTGGAGAAGGAAGACCCCGATGCCGACATAGAACTCTACATCAATAGCCCCGGTGGAAGCGTTGCCGCAGGGCTTGCCATCTACGACGTGATGCAGATAATCAAGTGCGATGTGGCTACTATCTGTGTAGGATTAGCCGCCTCGATGGGCGCAGTTCTCCTCACCGCAGGGGCAGACGGCAAACGCTACTCGCTTCCCAATGCGCGTATTATGATACACGCGGTTTCGGGCGGCTATCAGGGCGCGGTACAAGATGCCGAGATCGCCCTCAAAGAGATGGTACGGGCGCACGATACCCTAAACCACATCATCGCCAAGCATACCAAGCAACCACTAGACAAAGTGGCGCGAGACATGGACAGAGACTACTATATGTCGGCACAAGAGGCTCTTGAGTACGGAATTATTGATAAAATTCCCGAAAAATCCGAGAGATAGTAGCCGACAATCCTTTAATTATCTCCTCCGCAGGTACTCACCCTCTCTGCGGAGGAACTCAGGGGGAACTACATTGCCAAGAGAGTTCGACAAAAACGATAGCCGTTGCCTTTTGTGTGGTAAGACCCGTGACCAAGTAAAGAAACTGATTATCGGGGTCTATGGCGGGGTCTGTCTCGACTGTGTGGATTTGTGTAACGAAATCATTCGTACCGACCCGCAGATGAACGACCAAGCGTCCCTACCCGCCCCCGGTAGCGTACCCAAGCCCAAAGAGATATTCCGCTTCCTGAGCCAGTACGTAGTAGGACAAGACCGCGCCAAACGTTCCCTCGCAGTTGCCGTATACAACCACTACAAGCGTATCAGCGCAATGAGCCACGATGTCGAACTCCAAAAGAGCAACATCTTACTACTAGGTCCCACTGGTTCGGGTAAAACCCTTCTCGCTCAGACCCTTGCCCGTATGCTGAATGTGCCGTTTGCTATCGCAGATGCAACCACCCTTACCGAAGCCGGCTATGTGGGTGAGGATGTGGAGAACATCGTCCTAAAACTACTACAATCGGCAGAGAGCCTAAATCCGGGTGCGAACCTCGATGTCGTGGTGAAAAGCGCACAACGCGGTATTATCTACATCGACGAAATCGACAAAATATCGCGAAAAGGCGAAAACGCCTCTATTACCCGCGATGTAAGCGGGGAAGGCGTTCAGCAGGCACTCCTCAAAATACTCGAAGGCTGTGTTACCAATGTTCCCCCGCAAGGTGGTCGCAAGCACCCCCAACAGGAGTATATTCAGGTAGATACCTCTAGTATTCTGTTTATCTGCGCGGGGGCGTTTGAAGGGCTGGACGATATTATCGAACGGCGTATTCACCACCGCTCTATGGGTATTCGGGCGCAAGTAGGCTCGAAAGCAGATAGAGAACAACAAAAGAGCAACATCCTCCAAAATGTTAGCCCCGATGACCTACTCAAGTTTGGGCTGATACCGGAGTTTATTGGACGCTTACCCGTTATTGCTACCCTCGACCCGCTCGACGAAGAGGCGATGGTCAAAATCCTTATCGAACCTCGCAACGCGCTGGCAAAGCAGTACCGACGTTTCTTCGAGTATGACGGGGTAGACCTCGTGTTTGAGGAGGGTGCTATCCGCGCCATTGCCCAAGAAGCGATAAAGCGAAGTGCCGGTGCTCGCGCCCTACGCACCATCATAGAAGAGGTGATGCTCAATATCATGTACGAGATTCCCTCCTCTACCGATATTAAGCGCGTAGTCATAGAAGAGCGCACCGTCCGCGAACGCATTGAGCCAAAACTCTATACGGCGGCGGAACTGCGGCAAGCCTCGTAATCGATTCGTTTACCTCACCAATACCAACTTGTCCCTCTATGCCCTCACGCACTGCTAGGGGTATAGAGGGGCTTTTCTGTCTCAGGGCAATTCGCATCACTTTGAGACAGGGGATGCTTGCTTACTTTACGGTATAGTCAGCGTATTAGCCCTCATCCTGTCCTTCGGACATCCTTGCCCCCAAACTTGGGGGAAGGAGGATACTACTGTAAGGTTCTCTTGTTATCAGCAAGGTATACCTAACTCAAGTTGCTAGTGTAGTTTGTGCATGATAGGTTTGCGGTATAGTGAGTGTGCAATCAACCACGAACCGGAGACCTATC
>OMJJ01000323.1 GCA_900299305.1 bacterium
ATTTCCTGCCATATCATACAAGCCATAACCATTCGGAGGGTAACTTCCCACAGGAATCGTACCACCATTTCTATATATCTTTACTGAGCAATGCAACCTACTCTCATCAAACTCATCTCCCCATGGATACTCTCTACTCACTAAACCACCACGAGCGGCTACCTCCCATTCTGCCTCTGTAGGCAAATCTCCTCCTGCCCATAACGCATAGCCTCGCGCCTCCTCCCACATCACACGCACAATCGGGTGGTCTATCTTACTCCAATGCGGGTTAAAATCTGGTGCAGGAGGCATATTCTTGCCTGTAGCCTCGCAGTATGCCATATACTGTCCCACCGTTACCAAATTACGAGAGATATGAAAATTCAAAAGCGTCACCTCATGTAAAGGGTTGTCCCCCATCCCCTCTTTCCCTAACAGGTATCTCCCTCCTGGTATGCACACGAACTCACTACCCGCTTGAGGGACTTCTACCTGCGCCGCAACCGCCTCATGGCGTACCACCGTATCTTGGTTGGAAAGCCGTTCGATGTGTGTTGTGAGTATGGTATCGAAGTTCATGGCTGTTTTCTTGCCCTTACATCTTAAACCACTCCCGAATTTTGGCAGGAGGAGCCTCCCCCGCCACATAGAACGACCCGCTAATCAGTAGCAAATCGTTGGGGCGCACCTCCTGTAGCGCGTCACGTACCGCCGACTCTACGGTTGTGTGTTCGCGGACATCAGGGGCAAAGCGTTGGGCGATGGGAGTCAGTTCGGAGGCAGGCAGGGCGCGCCTCCAGTTGGCTTGGCAGGTGAATAGGACGGCAACCCCCTCCGCTAGTTCCGCAAGAAACGCCTCCGGTTCATGCCCCGTCATCATCCCCATTACCAGCAGGGTACGCTCTATCCCTTTTTCCCTCCGTACCGCATCCAACGCACCCCGCAAAGCATGAGCCGCCATTGGGTTGTGCGCCCCATCTAGTACCACCAAAGCCCCATTTGGAAGCGTGAACTGCTCGAAACGGGCAGGGAGGCGCGTAGCGAGTAGCCCCCGCCGAATCGCGTTTTCGCTAAGTTCTCCGCCATACAACCCAACCGCGCACTCTGCCATTGCCACCGCAAGAGCCGCGTTCTCTCGCTGATACCGCCCCATCAATCCCACTTCGAGGTTGGTATACTCTCTACGTTCTGTTGTTAGGTTTAGGTTTGCTGTCTGCTCACTCTCAGAGGGAGCAAGATTCCAAAAAGCCACTCCCCTCTCGTTGGCAGAGACAGTTCCCTCTACAAGATGCGTTAGAGGGGCGTTTAGGCAAGCGGCTCTCTCAGCAATCACCGCGAACGCCTCTGTGTTTTGGGTTGCGGTAAACACAGGAATCCCCTCTTTGATGATTCCCGCCTTCTCAAATGCGATTTTTGCGTGGGTATCGCCTAGCAAGTCGGTGTGGTCTAGCCCGATGTTGGTTATTCCTGTTACGAGGGGTTGAACCACGTTAGTCGCGTCCAATCGTCCCCCAATCCCCACCTCAATAACCGCAAAATCGACCTCGCTCTTTGCGAAATGGAAGAAGGCGAGGAGGGTTTTCAGTTCAAACTCCGTTATCGGACCGAACTCCGAATCGTCGAAGGTGTCTATAATGGGGCGCATCTCGGTCATTCGGGCGGCAAAATCCTCTTGCGAAATCATCTCACCGCCGACCTGTACCCGCTCTCGCACATCGTACACATAAGGCGAAAAGTACGCGCCCACCCGATACCCGGCTTCGTGCAGAATCTGGGCGCATAGAGCCGTAGTAGAGCCTTTGCCCTTTGTACCCGCAATGTGGATAACACGATACTGGTCTTGAGGGTTGCCAAGCAAGGCACAAGCGCGTTCCATGCGCTCATTCCCCAGTTTCCACCCCAACCGCAAACGCCCCTCCATGTACAGGAGTGCCTCTTCATAGTTCATGCTTCGTTCCGTCTATTTCCGTCCTCGTGCCGACTTAGGCGTATAGGTGATTTTGTCTTTGCCAAGCGCGGAGGTTCCTTCGTCCTTACCCACCTGACTTGCGGGGGCGAACTTACGAAGCGACTGCACCTCGTCGCGTAGTTCGGCGGCGTACTCGAAATTCAAGGCACGTGCCGCCTCCTTCATCTCCTTTTCCAGTTGGCGAATCACCTCTTCTACTTGGCTAATCGACATGGTAGAGGGGTCGGCTTTCAGGCGCATGGTGGTATTAGCGACCCCATACTCTGCCTTCTCTTCTGCCACACGCTCCGCCTGAATCAGTTCGCGCACCGCCTTCTTAACCGTCTGCGGGGTGATACCGTGCTCCACGTTGTACGCCATCTGTTTTTCGCGGCGGCGGTTCGTCTCTGCGATTGCTCTCTCCATGCTCCCCGTCAGGTTATCGGCGTACATGATTACCTGCCCACCCACATTACGGGCGGCGCGTCCCACCGTCTGAATCAGTGCGGTTTCAGAGCGCAAAAAGCCCTCCTTGTCCGCGTCCAAAATAGCAACCAGCGAGACTTCAGGGAGGTCTAGCCCCTCACGCAGAAGGTTGATGCCCACAATCACATCGTGAACCCCCAAGCGTAGATTCCTTAGTATCTCGGTACGCTCTAGGGTCTTTACGTCCGCGTGGAGGTAGTTCACCTTCATTTTCAGGTCTTCGAGGTACTCGGTAAGGTCTTCCGCCATCTTTTTGGTGAGGGTCGTTACCAGTACCCTCTCTTCTCGCGCCACCCGCATCCGAATCTGCTCAATAAGGTCGTCTATCTGCCCTTTGGTGGGCTTTATTACGATTTCGGGGTCTATGAGTCCGGTAGGGCGGATAATCTGCTCTACAATCTGTTCGCTCTTCTCTTTCTCGTATGCGGCGGGGGTCGCTGACACGAATATCGCCTGTTTAATTTTCTCTTGTAGTTCATGGAACTGAAGCGGGCGGTTGTCTGCGGCGGAAGGGAGCCGGAACCCGTACTCGATAAGGGTCGATTTACGCGCTTTGTCGCCGTTGTACATACCGCGCAGTTGGGGCAGGGTCTGGTGGCTCTCATCTACAACCAGTAAAAAGTCTTCGGGAAAGTAGTCGAAGAGGGTATTAGGCGGTGTCCCCTCTTCCCGCCCGTCCAGAAACCGCGAGTAGTTCTCGATACCAGAGCAGAACCCCAACTCCTTTATCATCTCAATATCGAAGCGGGTACGCTGTTCGATACGTTGTGCCTCCAGCAAAAGATTACGCGCCCTATACCACGCGATACGCTCTTCTAGCTCCTGCTCTATCTGCTCTATGGCTATCTGCAACTTCTCTTCGGAAGCCACAAAGTGACTGGCGGGGAAGATAGTAATGCGGTCACGCTCTGAGGTCACTTCTCCCGTTACGGGGTCGGCGATACTGATTTTCTCTACCTCGTCTCCAAAGAACGAGATACGGATAATCACCTCTTCGTCTGCGGGTTGAATCTCTAGGGTGTCCCCCCGTACTCGGAAGGTTCCCCGCGACAGTTCGAGGCTGTTGCGTGTAAACTGCATATCAATTAGGCGGTGGAGTACCTCGTCTCGGTCTAGCATCTCGCCCTTATGAAACGACTGTATAATCTTTTTATACTCTTCGGGAGACCCCAAACCGTAGATACACGAGACCGACGCGACGACAATCGTATCTCTGCGCTCTAGCACCGACTGGGTGGAGGAGTGACGCAAGCGGTTGATTTCGTCATTCACTTGGCTATCCTTCTCAATAAACGTATCGGTGGAGGGGATATATGCCTCTGGCTGATAGTAGTCGTAGTACGAGACAAAGTACTCGACGGCGTTATCGGGAAAGAAGTCTCGGAACTCGGAGCAGAGTTGGGCGGCGAGGGTTTTGTTGTGAGCGATAACGAGGGTAGGACGCTGTACCTTCTGAATCACGTTGGCAATGGTGAAGGTTTTACCCGTTCCGGTAGCCCCCAGCAGGGTCTGAAAGCGTTGACCTCCATTCAAGCCTTTTACGAGGTTATCAATGGCTTGGGGCTGGTCGCCGCCGGGTGTGTAGGCGGATTTGAGGTTGAAAAGAGACACGGAAACCCTCCTGTTCAAAAAGCGTAATTCGGGGAGAAACCTAGATATTAGTATACTCTATTGGCAAGGGTTTTAGCGGTAAGAAGAGGGCGTGTTTTTGCGAAAGAGGAGGGATGCGACCTAGGAGTAGTGCAATTTCTCTGAGAAAACAAAAGGGGGGGCTACCAACTATGGTAGCCCCCCCTTTCTATGCGTAAGCAAACGGGGCAAACCCTATTCGGGAATACCTTTCGCTTCGTACTTACCAGCGTAGTAACCGCCGCTAGAGCCAATCGTAAACAGGTCAAGCATCTTACCGGGACCCATTACCGTAAACTGAGGCAGTTTCCCCGTCTTGGTCGCGTTAATGCTTTTGGCATGACCATCTACGAAATTTACGTTGAAGGTTAGGTTATGACGTGCCTGTACAATCTGCCACTGCTCAAAACTCGCGCTAAAGGCGATGTTTCCATCATAGGTCATACTGGTCTCACTTGCACGGGAGATAGCAGGAAGATGGATAGGCTGAACACCCGGTACATAGCCGTCTTTGAATACCGCAGAATTGACCGTATAACTCACAAAGTCGGGGGTTCCAGGGCAAGGAATACCCGTTGCGGCTTGGATGTTAACGGCTTGGGTTTCCGATGGGCAGACCGCTATCTGCTTGTTCTTTACGTAGGGGTCTATCAGGTGATACATCGTCTCCACACAGGTGGGAGTCAGTATTGCAGACTGCGGGAAGGTCTCGTCGTAGTCCTGTAAGTACATCTGAATCGCGTTCGCATATTGGCGATTGTTGCTCAGACAGCTTACCTGACGGGCTTTCTCTCGCGCCTGTGCGAATACCGGGAACAGAATAGCGGCAAGAATAGCGATAATCGCTATAACAACGAGCAACTCAATAAGCGTGAAGCCACGCCGAGAGTGGGTAACTTTCATAAGAACTCCTCCTTGCAAAGCGGGATACAAGCCCGTTTGCGGTAAACACAACACTCTACACAACCCTACACCCCTCTTGTGGTTTGGGAATATCTAACAGACGACAACGGGGGGCGAAATGTTGCAGTGGAATAGCATACCCGTTAAAGGGGGCAAAATGCTACTATACCTCTAGGTTCGCGAACCGCCCTCCATGTGCTTTCTCATTTGCGGTTCTATCGGGCATCTCGCCAGTGGTGAAGGCGTAGTACTGTGCCAACGCCCATAGTGGGAAGTAGTGGCTATAGTAGTGGTAGTGCAGGTAGAAGACCCGTGGGAAGCCCGTTCCCGTAAACCACTGCTCTTCCCAAGTACCCTGCGTGTTCTGGTGGTTTAGTAGATAGTTGACCCCATTTTGTAAAGAGGGACTATCGAGGTCTCCTGCATTCATAAGACCCATCACTGCCCAAGCGGTCTGGCTTGCAGTACTGGGTCCCATTGCTTTGGCATGACCGGGGTCGTAGGAGGCACAGGTCTCACCCCAACCACCGTCCTCATTCTGAACCGAATGCAACCATCTTACTGCCCTCTGAATACGTTCCGTCTGCATATCCTCACCAATACGCGCCAAACCTCGTAGTACCTGCCACGTACCATACAGATAGTTCACGCCCCAACGCCCAAACCAACAACCCTCCGCCTCCTGTTCACGGTACAGGTAGTCCAAAGCACGGCGTACCGAAGGGTGAGTGCGGTCTACCCCGTAGTACGAGAACATCTCTAAGCACCGTGCCGTAATGTCGGCAGAGGAGGGGTCTAGCATGGCGTTGTGGTCGGCGTAGGGAACAAACTGGAAGAGGTAGTTGGTATTGTCTTTGTCAAAACTTGCCCAACCGCCGTCTTTGTTTTGCATCGCCATTACCCAGTCCAAGCCCTTCCGCATCGCCTCTCGTACCTTTGCAGGTGCCTCTGTCCAGTGTTCTCCATGGGGGCAGTAGGTTTTGTACAGGGCAAGAAGCACCATAATGGTATCATCTACATCCGGGTAGAACTCGTTCTCCATCTCGAAGTACCAGCCCCCCGGCTCTACATCCGGGCACTTCACTGCCCAGTCGCCTTTGGTGGTAGTCTGTTTCGAGAGAAGCCACTCCATCGCTTTCGTAACCGCCTCCTCCTCTACAGGGTAGCCGCTGTCTAGCATGGCGTTCATCACAAGAGCGGTATCCCACACCGGCGAAACGCAGGGCTGTAGGCGGATGGTATCGCCTTCCTCTATCTCAAACGCTTTGAGTTCTTTGAGTTCCTTTTGAATAGCGGGGTGCGAGTCGGGTAAGCCCATGCACTTGTACGCCATAATCGCGTGGGTCATGGCGGGGAAGATAGCACCTAGCCCTCCGCTACCCTCTTCACGCTCTAGCAACCACCCTAACGACCGTTTGAGTGCCAGTTTTCGGAACGGCTTCACGGGGCTTGCGTCGTACAGCTTCAGCAGTTTATCCATCACCAAAAAGACGTTGCGCCACGTAAGGGGCTTATTATCCCACTGGAGACGTAGTTTTTTGCGGGTGGTGCGTCCATCCACAAAAAGTTCGTCGATATGGCAGTCTGCGGGGATGTCGCGGTACGGCTTGTGGGCGTTGATAACGGCAAGCGGAACCAGTATCGCCCGTGACCACGACGACATCGCGTAGATATTGAAATAGAACCACTTGGGAAGGAGAATAGATTCGGGGGGAATCGTGGGAACACCGCGCCAGTCGTACTGCCCGAACATAGAGAGATACAACTTTGTGAAGGTGTTGCACCTTGCTACACCGCCCTGTGCGAGAATGGCGCGTCGTGCTTTTCGCATAAACGGCTCTTGTTCCGAAAACCCTGCCAATTTGCACGCAAAGTAGGCTTTTACCGAGGCACTCACATCGGGTGGTCCCCCCGGATAGATGGGCCAGAAGCCCTCTTTGTCCTGCCATTTACGAATATAGTTGGCGAGCTTGCGAAACTTGCGGGTATCACGCTTGCCCAAAAACTGAAGGAGGAGTACGTATTCGCTTTCGAGGATGGAGTCGCCCTCCAACTCTGCTACCCAGTAGCCGTCGGGGTTTTGGCGTTCCAGCAGAAAATCTTGGGCAGAGGCAATCGCATTAGAGACCGCCTCTAAAGAGATGTGGTGCGAATGGGATGTCGATTGCCGAGTAAGCCCAGCAGAGGAGTGGGTTGCCTCTTGAGAAGTGAGGGGTATATGGGAGTCTACTCGCGTCTTCAAATGTTCTCGCTCGTTCCACTCAGTGTGTTAAAATTAGGGTAGGAAACACCCTGAGACGGTCTATTCCTAGCGCAAAAGAGCTCCTTTTGCGCCTACTGCTTATTAGTAACGTTGTCGCGAGGGATTTCGTTCCATCTAGCCTATCTGTTTTTTAGAGAGGTGTGTACTAGAGAACGAGAACCCACATCTGGGTACAAACTTTAACAGTGTATTTTAGCCTCCCAAGCCAACTTTGTCAAGCACTCAAGGCAAGGTTCACACCATACAGGAGGGATATTCGGTTAAAAACATTCGTTAAATTCTCAATAACTACTGTAACGCGCCCCCTCTCTTTTACGTCTGATGAAGTGATGTTCGCTTGGTGTGTGCCAAGTGTGTTCCCGTCTTGTGCCTCTCTCTTGGATGTGCTATAATGAGTAGTGTTTATTACTGCACTTACTTACCCTACAAGGTAGGCGAAAGAGGCATTAAGGAGGTTTGAAACGTGCCGAAAATTGATACCGGCGACTTCAAAAACGGGGTTTCCGTTTTGATAGATGGCGATATATTTACCATTGTTTGGTTCCAGCACCACAAGCCCGGCAAAGGGGGCGCGGTGATGCGTACCAAACTCAAAAACCTGCGAACTGGCGGAGTTGTCGATAAGACCTTCAACGCAGGAGAGAAGTTTGAACAGGCGATACTAGAACGATACCCCATGTCGTACCTCTATAGCCAAGACGATGAGTATATTCTCATGCACCCAGAGACCTACGAGCAGATAGCCGTACCCCGCTCTGCGTTCGGCGACTCCGTGAAGTACCTCAAAGACGGCATGGAAGTCAACGTTATTGAGCATAACGATAAAATACTCGGAGCCGAAGTGCCGTTCTTTGTGGAGTTGGAAGTGGTAGATACCGCCCCGGATGTGCGCGGAGACACCGCATCGGGTGGAGGCAAACCCGCTACACTCGAGACAGGAGCAGTGATTACCGTTCCGTTCTTTGTGAAGGTCGGGGAGAAGGTGAAGGTAGACACCCGCGTCGATTCCTACCTAGAGCGCGTAAAGTAGGGTTATTCCCTGTTTTAAGTCACCAACAAGGGTTGTCTAAAACAACCGCATCCAGCAACATACGCAAGGCAGAAAGTGAGGGATAGTGCAGTGCCACCTTCTAGTCAGTTCTCTCGTGGAAACACTTTGCAAGCCGTTCGAGACTTTTCGATTAAGGTTTTCCAACTTTCGACTCTCGCCACAGTAGGGCTACTGGCGTGGTTTATCTGGGGAATACTCTCTGGTAGCCTTGCCGATGTTCCCAAACGAACCGCTGCAGAGCAGACGATGGTGATGCAGACCATCCAAAGCTTCTCTTCGTACCTCAACATCAGCCTTGGGGCATGCCTACTAAGCGGGGCTATCTGCTTCTTCGACGAGAACACGTTTGGGGTGATACTGCTCATTGTGGCGGGACTTCTATCTTACGGAATGCAGTACTGTATGGATGCCGTTATAGGCAACCCTCAAAACTTGGTGGCAGGGAAAGCCTCGAAACTCTCGCTTGCGGAACTACAGCAGTGCTCTTTGATGATTGCGGTTCCCGGCGTAATACTGGTAGTTTATAATGTGATTCTTGCCCTTGTAAATGCGGGGCGGGGTCATGCTGACCATGTGAGCGTAGGGAAGGGAATGGCGGCACAGCAGGCTTCACCGCCGCCGTTGGTGGGGGCGTTTGCACCCTGTTGGCAACTGCCTTTCTGCCGAAAAGCCATTAAAGACTCGTGTCCTATCTATCATGCGAGAACTAAGTGCTGGCAACACGGCGTAGGATGTATGTGTGAACAGAACATCATTCAACTCTCCATGACTACCGGAAAGCAGAAAATCTCGCAAGAAGAGATGCAGGAGACAAAAGGCTTTGTCGCTTTGGGCGACCTCATCAACAAAGATGAGAAGGAGATGATGAAAAACATCCCCACCAAAATGGGACCGCGGGGAGTAAAAATCCCCATCAATCCCAACATCACCGCCCAGCAACAGCGCGAACGTTGCCGTAACTGTGTTATCTTCACCGAACACCAACGCCAAAAATACAACTTTTTCGCGCCCGTTATCACCTTTACCGTTCCTGTACTGGTGTTTTGGCAGTTTGAAAGCCTGAAAACACTGGCTAGGCAAGTAGTAGAGAAGTTTGACACCCTGATTGGTCATGTTACGCTAAACAGCGGCAAAGTTACCGACTTCTCTCAAACGGTTTCGGGCTCCTTTAGCATGGAGACCATTCTGGTGGTGTGTGCGGGTTTAGTACTACTAACGTGGGCGTTACGCTTCCTAGAGTACTGTGTCTTTAAGATAAAAATTTAACGATTGGAGCCGATATGCAGGTTGACGCGATAGAGCAACTTGTTTCGCTAGTGCGCGATTCTAAAGTACGGGAACTGACCTTGCGTGAGGGCAGTTCTCGTATTACCATTCGACAGTCTAATGGATCTACCATTTCAGAATACGACTTCCAACCCGATACCGTTAGTGAAGAGATGGCGGCAGAGAGTACTCTCCCTACTTCGCCAGACGATTCTACAGATGAACTCGACGAGACGGTCTTTATCACCTCTCCCTGTGTGGGCTTCTTCCATCACGGTAAAAAGCCAGTGGGAGTAGGCTCTACCGTTGCGGAAGGGCAGGTGGTGGGTGTAATAGAAGCGATGAAGATACTCAACGAGGTACGCGCCCCACAAGGTGGTGTTATCCGTGAGGTGCTGATTGAGGAGGGGCTTCCTGCGGAATACGGGCAACCCCTGTTTATCTTGGGGGCTTCTGAGTAGCACAAGGAGAGATTTCGATGTTGTCCATACGAACCCATTCCCAACGCGGAAATACCCTCATTGAGATACTGGTGGTTATTGCGATATTGGCGGTGCTTGGCGGTATGAGCTATAACTATCTGATAGGGGGCAAAAACAAGAACGGCGAGAAGGTGAAAACCCCTATGGAGGCAGGAAAATCGACGGCGTGCCTTATGAACTTGGAGCAGGTGCGTCTGGGTATCAAAAACTTCAAACTCGCCGACACCGATAACGAAAAGAACCCCGAAAGCCTCGCCGACCTTAAATTCCCCCGCGAATCGCTTATCTGCCCCGACTCCAAGCAGGAGTACCTGTACGACAAAACCACAGGCGAAGCGCACTGCTCCACCAAAGGGCATGAGAAGAACTGATTTAGGGCTTGCAAAATGCCGTTATCCGAGATTACAAACTACATAGCCTACTCCGAGCGTATCGGTTCGGCGGGGCAACCTACCGCCGAGCAGTTTGCCGAAATTCGGACAGAGGGCTACGAGGCGGTACTCTCCCTTCTACCCGATAGACCTCCCTACTTTGCAGATGAAGAGCAACTGGTAGCGGCTTTGGGGTTGGAGTTTGCACGGATACCCGTAGAGTGGGACTCACCGCAACTCGCACAACTAGAGACGTTTTTTGAGGTGATGAACCGGTGGCGGGGACGGCGCGTTTTTGTACACTGTGCCATGAATATGAGGGTCTCCGCGTTCCTCTATCTCTATCACACACTCCATGAGGGGGCAGGCGAGGCGCAAGCACACGCCCTTATGAATCAGATATGGGAGCCGGAAGGGGTATGGGAGGAGTTTGTGCGCCATGCAAAAACACACTTCCAAACCGCTTAGTACACTTACCAATCTCCTCCTTTGTTTCTTGCTTCTTAGCGTTACGCTATCGTTACACGCTCAGAGTGTGGTTCCCGGCGACCCGCTTACAGGTAACGGTAACGTAACGCGCACTCTCCTCACCTACAAAGACCTCACACAAGGAACCAGTACCGCCCCCGTAGACGACTCCGCTTTCGCCATTCCGCAAAACGCGGCTCCCTCTCCTCACCAGTTCGAGGGACGCTTAACCCTGAAAGAGGTAGCTATCAGCGGGGGATTTCGGGCTTATGTGGATGTGTATGGCTACTCCTTCACCTCTGGGTATAAGCATCTCCCTCCGTTCGATTTTGTGTTTGTGCAGAATGGAAGTTACCTCATACCCGTACAGCAGGGGCTGATTATCACGGGGCATCCTTACTGGAACTGCTTCTTGGGGGCGGGACGTATCTGGAAAGAGTCGGGAGATGGCGGTTGGTCACGGTGTGCCATACCTTTTGGATTAGTGCTTAGGAATCAGAACTCGGTGCATCACGGCTCACTCACGTTCTTATTCAATGGCACAACCATCTCGAAGGTACGGTATCAGATAACACAAGAGACCTGTACGTGGTTTAAGTGCGATATGTGGGGGCAGGTTTCGGCTCAGTATACTCCCTCCTCTCCCACCAACTCCCTCACCCTCAAAGAGAGCTACGCGCAGGAGGTAAAGAGTCGTACTCCCACCAAGCCGCTCTCTGAACTTCCCAAAGACTACCCCAACTCAAAGGTGGATATAGGCGTGTTTGGGCAGGGAATTACCCCCGCTCATCGAACCGCTTACGGCATATTCGTAGGGGGGACGCACTACATGGGCGCACAACCTACGCGCTATGGGGTCTATCCTTTTCCTTACGAGTTGCGGCTACCCTCGTTCTCGGTAGCGAAGTCGGTATTTGCGAGTGTCGCACTGATGCGGTTGGCACAACGCTACGGGGATGCTGTCGTGGATTGGAAAATAAAAGACTACCTTCCAGAGACGGCAACGAGTAAAGGGAACTGGCAAAACGTAACGTTTAATAACACCCTCGATATGGCGACGGGCAACTACGACAGCGCGGGGTACATGGCAGACGAAACTAGCCCGAGCATGAGTCAGAACTTCTTTTTGAAAGAGGGCTACAAGGACAAAATCAAGGCGGCTCTGAACTACCCGAACCGTACCACTCCCGGTAAACATTGGGTGTACCGTACTGCGGATACCTTTATCGCTGTTACCGCCATGAACAACCTACTCCAACAAAAAGCAGGGACGAGTGCCGACCTGTTCCGTATGCTCTGCGACGATGTACTGACCCCTATAGGTGTGAGTAGCGGCGCACAGGTCTCTTTGCGAACCGATAACAGTCCTACAGGGTACGCTTTGGGCGGTTATGGGCTGTTCCTTACTCCCGATGATGCTCTGAAAATCGCGAAGTTTTTGAATAACGACGGCGGCAAGATAGGGGGTGTACCCATCCTATCCCCCAAAATACTCCGTGCTACCCTCCAGCAAGACGACAAAGATAGGGGGATGGATACGGGGGTATTGGGGATAAGATACAACAACGGATTTTGGGCGATACAGATGACTCCTCAGCAGTACCCCGCTCTCAAACGCTCGATTTGGGTGGTGTTTATGTCGGGATTTGGGGGGATTACGGTGCTTCCTATGCATAACGGCACGATATACTACCACTTTAGCGACCTCAATGAGTTCCCTGCCCTTGCCCCTTACGTAATGGAGAGCCACAAACTGATTTCTCAGACCCCTTGATTGTGTGCTAGAATAACTCCAGTTGCTAATGGCAACTAGTGGCATTGATGATTAGGAGATGTAGCCCCTCCCCACGGAAATGCCACCACTTGGTGGCACAACAACTATAGAAGGAAGAGTTCAGTGAGAAGGACAACCGTTGTTTTAATACTATCGAGTATATTGGTGCTTAATTTGGCACACTCAAGAGGAGGCGCAGAGCAACGCCCTCCCCAGCTAAAAACCCCCCTAGAAGTAGCAAATACGCTAGATAAGGTACTCCAAGCACGTTTTCATAAGGATTCTGGCAAGTTTGGCATAACAAGAATAGGGCTACCGGGACACACCAATGTATTAGGGCTACACGCCGAGGCAGAAGAAGATAAACCACTCCTCAAAGCACTTCAAGAGGCAAAATATCCGTATGCTATCGGCTTCTTTCGATGTGCTCACAAACCTGGCACCCGTTTTATTTCGGAGCAAGAGCAAAATATACGACCAGAACCAAGAGAAAACATCAACCACTATTGGACTGTTGGGATAGTTCAAAACCAAAAATACTTCTCCAATGGGGAAGATGGAGTTCCAGAGCGTGAGGCAAAACAGTGGGCACAACACTATGAACCTGCGATTCAAAAAGCCTGTGTGAAATCCTTAGCTTCACTGAAACTAGGCAAACCTATTTCGATACTTCAAAAGCCGTTTTTAATCGCAATGCGCCCTGTGCGTGCTATTGAAAAAAAGTGCTTAGGTTGTCACAAGCAAGCCAAAAGAGGCGATACATTAGGCGTACTGGTCTACACCATTCGCGACATACGCAAGTAAGTCTCCCTTTATCTAAGGCAGTAAATCAGGATAGTATTCGGTATATGAAGGGAACTCTGTATGGGATTAGTTGCATACTCACTATACCAGACACTAGTCACTCACATAACATACTAGCAACTTGAGTTAGAATAGGGCAATACAAGCAAGGAAAACACGTTTGGCGCATATTCACACAAAAACGCTTACGGTAGACCCGTTTCACCCCGATCCCGCGGCTATAAATCAGGCAAGTGAGGTTATCCAAGTGGGGGGGCTAGTTGCGTTTCCTACCGAGACCGTCTACGGGCTAGGGGCAAACGCGCTGGACTCACACGCCGTCGCACGTATCTTTGAGGCGAAAGGCAGACCCTCCTATAATCCGCTTATTGTGCATATCCCCGATAAGGATGCGGCGCGAGATCTGGTGCAAGAGTGGACAGAGACAGCAGAACGGCTCGCAGACCGCTTTTGGGCAGGTGCGCTTACGCTGGTACTTAAAAAAAGTAACAGGGTTCCCGATATGGTGACGGGGGGAGGGGATACCGTTGCACTACGAGTCCCCGCGCACCCTGTAGCACAAGCCCTTCTGAAACGTGCAGGGGTTCCTATCGCCGCCCCCAGTGCGAACCGCTCTAATCAACTCTCCCCGACCCTTGCCGCGCACGTAGCCCAAGGACTAACGGGGCGTATCGAGATGATTTTGGACGGAGGAGCGACTACAGGGGGCGTAGAGTCTACCGTCCTCTCGTTGGTAGAGAACCCTCCGCGTCTTCTGCGCCCTGGTCTCATCACTCCATCCGAAATTGCGGAGGTGATAGGGGCAGTACAGGTTGGTGCAGAAGCCCCCGTGCAGTCAAAAACCACCCCGCTACTCTCTCCCGGAATGTTGGCACGGCACTATGCCCCCCAAACCCCGCTTATTATAGCGCAAGGAGACGGGGCAGAAGAGGTTAGCGCGTTTTTGCGGCAAGGGCTTAGGGTAGGGTGGCTTACTTTTCACCCGCAACCTCCTCAACCAAACCTATACCCTACTCTCATGCCTTCGACAGCAGAGGGGTACGCCTCACGCCTTTTTGCAGAACTGCACCTTCTGGACGGGATAGGGGTGGATAGAATTGTGGTTGCAGAGACTCCACGAGGAGGAAAGTGGCTGGCGATTGAAGATAGATTGCGCCGTGCCTCTCTTCCGACTGAATAAGTGTGATACAATAAGGAATAGATTTTCCGCGATTTCTGTGTAGAAAGGTTTACACAATGACGATAGCCTTAGACCGCTCTGCTGACCTAAAGCACTGGGAGTGCAGAGAGTGCGAATACCAACTGAATGCAGAGGTTGCTCCTCTCGCCTGTCCGCTCTGTTCCGAAGGGGATTCCCCTTTTGTAGAGAAGCATCCCGTAGAGTTAGATCCCCTCGATAAGAAGATTGCGAACCGACTTCAAAACGGGATCCCGCTAGTAGAAGAGCCTTGGGCAGTGATTGGCGAAGAGTTTGGGATTTCGGCAGAGGAGATAATGGCTCGAATCCGCAGAATGAAGGCGGACGTAGTGCGCCAGATTTCTGCGATATTCGACTCCCGAAGTTTGGGCTACCACAGCACCCTCGTTGCCATGCGGTTCGCACCAGAAGATATAGATAGCGGGGCGGCGGTCATCAATCGGCATCCCGGAGTGAGCCATAACTACCGCCGAAACCACCTGTTTAATCTCTGGTTTACCCTCACTATTCATAAGAGCCAAGACCTACAAGCAGAGATAGACAAGTTGGGTGCGGCGGCGGGGTCGTTGCACACCATTCTACTGCCCACCATCCACCTCTACAAAATCGGGGTAAAACTGGACGTAACGGGTGAAAAGGATGTAACGCGCAAGGAAGAGGGCAAAATCGTTCAGGGGATTAAGGAAGCGCAGGAAATAACCCTTCGAGAAGTGGAAGCCGTGCGTGTACTACAACGTGACCTGCCCATAGAGCCTAAGCCGTTTCAGGTGTGGGCGCAGAAGTTTGGTATCTCACAAGAGGAACTGTTTGCCCACGCCGAGAGTTTTATGGAGCGCGGTATTATGCGCCGCTTCTCTGCGGTGCTACGGCATCGTAACGCGGGGTTTTCTGCGAACGCGATGGGGGTCTGGATTGTACCGGAAGAGCGTCTTATGGAGGTAGGGCAGATAATTGCAGAGTACGCTGCGGTAAGCCACTGCTACCAACGTCCCACCTACCCCCCCCACTGGAACTACAACCTCTTTTCGATGGTGCATGGCAAAACTACCGAAGACTGCCTAGAGGTTCTGAACTCGATTTCCGAACAGACGGGACTAGCAGAGTACACCATGCTCTATAGCACCAAAGAGTACAAAAAGGTGCGCGTAAAGTACTTTACTCCCGGTACACCTCTCCCCGCCAGTATTGGGAATTAGCGTACCCTAAGACAGTCTAGTGTCTGTTTACAGAGCCGTTCTCCGTACAGAGGCGGCTCTGTAGTGTCTATTTATTGGGAAGAAGCGAGAGCATCCCGAACTTTTCGGGCGATTCAGAGGTAGAATCTAGTGATACGATTGACGCACACACAAGACCAAGCGATACGTAATCACGGCGCAACGGAGTTTCCTTTAGAGTGTTGCGGGGTGCTTTTGGGAGAGGTACACGCGGGTATCAAGGTGGTTCGTGAGGTACGTCCGCTTCCCAATGAACACGAAGACGAACGCACTCGCCGTTTTCTCATTCCGCCCACGGTTATGCGTGACCTCATGGCAGAAGAGAAGCATACGGGACAGGTGGTACTCGGTTTTTACCACTCACACCCCAACCATCCCGCCATACCGAGTACGTATGACCGCCAGTGGGCTTGGGAGTGGTGGACGTATATCATCGTATCGGTGCAAGACGGTGTGCCTACCAACATGACGGCGTGGCAACTAGACGAAGACCACTCCGAAAACTTTTTGGAAGAGACAATAGAGATACGAGATGCAGGGGACACAGAGACCCTGCCAACGGAAAGAAGGATTTAGCAACTATGGCAACGGTGGTACTCCCCAACGCGGTGGGAGTGATTTCGGAGGAGCGCGGAGAGGCGGCAGAACTTAGTAACGAAGAGATACTACGCTATAGCCGTCACCTCATTCTGCCGGAGGTCAACCTCGACGGACAGAAAAAACTTCGCGCCGCAAAGGTGCTGTGTATCGGGACGGGAGGGCTTGGCTCTCCGCTTGCCCTCTACCTAGCGGCGGCGGGGGTGGGTACAATTGGGTTGGTCGATTTCGACAACGTAGACCTTACGAACCTGCAACGCCAAATTGTACACGGTACAAAAGACGTAGGCCGACCCAAAATTGTCTCGGCTCAAGAGACCATTTCAGACATTAACCCCCATGTAAATCTCGTTACCTACGAGGAGATGTTTACCTCTGAGAACGCGCTAGAGATTGCAAAAGACTACGACATCATCATCGACGGTACAGATAACTTCCCCACACGCTACCTTACCAACGATGTGTGCGTTCTGCTTGGCAAGCCCAATGTCTACGGCTCTATCTTCCGCTTTGAGGGGCAAGCCTCTGTATTTTGGGCAGAGCACGGTCCCTGCTATCGGTGTCTCTACCCAGAGCCTCCCCCTCCCGGAATGGTTCCCTCCTGCGCCGAAGGAGGCGTGTTGGGAGTGCTACCGGGTATCGTGGGCTGTATTCAGGCGGCTGAGGCAATCAAACTGATTTTGGGAGTGGGCAATCCGCTCATTGGTCGTCTACTAACCTTTAATGCGCTAAAGATGCAGTTCCGCGAGTTGCGCCTACGCCGCGACCCTGAATGCCCGATTTGCGGCGAGAACCGTACCATTACCGAACTGATTGACTACGAGCAGTTTTGCGGTATTCGCGGCGAGGAGGCTCCCGCAGAGGAGGTAGGCTTGAACGAAGAGATTACGGTACTAGAACTGAAAGCACGTATGGATGCCGGAGAGAAACCCCTTGTGATAGACGTGCGCGAACCCTACGAGTACGCTATCGCCCGTATTCCCGGAACCAAACTCATACCGCTAGGGCAGATTGAAGAGCGTAGCGGAGAACTCGACCCA
>OMJJ01000324.1 GCA_900299305.1 bacterium
ATACCGTGCATTCGCCTCTTCGCCCAAACTGGGGACACGGGGGGTTGGTGATGAGGGCTAATACCTACCAGTACGGAATACCCAAGAGTAATGCGATTGCCCTGTTTTCTGTCTTATCATTTTAAGACTATGGTAGTTTTACGGGGTATACTTTCCTTAATGTTTGGTTTCAGATGTCCCTAAAAGGAGACTGCTGTGGAGAACGCTTCCCACCCATCGGAAGACTTCCTAACACATTACCCCTCCCAAAATGTGGAGGAGGCGTACACCAAAATAGTACCGCGACTTGGTAACTACGAGTGGTTATGGAAGGTGTTGCGCCTACGAGCGCAAAAGAGCGGTTATCTCCCCAACAAACTCCACGCCTTCTTTGTGCGTTTTCACAACCGTGCCAAGCCCTATTTTGTCACTCAAACCAGAGACGGCCTCTTCTATGTGGGAGATGTGCACGAAACCCTGCCTTGTGGTCTCGCGGTGTTTTAAGGCAGTACCGACCCCGTTATTGAGGTAACCCTACAAGAGTTTGCCCGTAACGAAGGGGCGTTTTTAGATATTGGCGCGAACACGGGAACGGTGACCATGCCGATAGCAAAGACGTTGTTGGGACGATTTGAGGTGCTTGCGTTCGAGCCAGTCCCCAAAACCGCAGAACGCCTTGCCGCAGGAGTCGCGTGTAACAAACTGACCAACGTGAGGGTCTATGTAAGCGCACTCGGCGACACAAATGGAGAACAGACCTTCTATATTGCAGAGGGCTACTCCGATGTGAGTTCACATACCGCCTATTCGCTAGGTATTCCCCTAAACTGGTCGGAAATCCAGATAAACTGCTGTACCCTCGATAGTATGCTTAGGGCAGGATGTATTCCTAAAGTGGGGATGATGAAGATTGACGTAGAGGGGTATGAGATGAGCGTTCTACGCGGTGCAAGGGAGCTAATTGCCCGTGACCAGCCCACGATTCTCTTCGAGTACAACTACGACGTTGCCCCCAAAGTGGGCTGGTCACTGCAAGACGCGGCGGAGTTTATCGGCGGGATACACAACTATACCTTCCACGTCCTTACCAACGATGGTACTCTCTCCGACTTCCCTCCCCCAACCTCCGAACACGGCTACCTGAATATCCTTTGCCGACCTGATAGGTCTTAGCAAGCAGGTAGGGGCTTATAGCGGCACAATGAACTTTACGCGGAACTGATTTTGAAACTTCTGCGCGTTGGGGTCGCCCAAAATCACATAACTCTCTACCCCTTTTGCCCCCGAATTACGGTAAGAAAGATACCAGTTGGTATCCCCACCTTGCACTACTACGCGCCCCCCAAACGATCTTGTAGGAGTAATCTCGTAGTTTAGAGTGAGTATGTGCTGATGCTCTACCCCAGAGAGGTTCTGTATCGCACCATTATAGATAACATCCAACTTCTTGAAGATGCGAGTGCTGAACTGAGGTCCTAAAAACGTACTCGGCTTATCGGCTATCTTCCCCGTTTTCAGGAAAAACCCGTACTGGCGGAATCGGTTAGAGGTATTTGCGAAGATACCAAGATTAACTGTAGCGTCGGAGGAGCCATCAAACACAAACGAGCTGATTCCTAAGTTGATAGCCCAGTCTTTCCGCGCCTCTAAGTAGCCACCTAGTTCTACTCCTCGTGCAAAAACGTTCCCGTCTGTATGCCAAACATGAATCAATGCGCCTCCCACATTTACGCGCCGCCAAAACCCCTTGCGCCACTCGTTATTATAGTTCGATACTAGAATGGGACCCCGATAGTCGGGTAAGAACACCAAGCCATCGGCGGCACGAAACCGAGGAGTAACATCGTTATAAGTGAGTTCGGTTCGTACCAGTTTGTCCGCATACACCAGTTGAACGTGTTTTGCGTCTCCTCCCGAATCGCGTCCACTAGTAAGAGCAAGGTCGGTGTCCACACGAAGTTTACCGTAACGGGTACTCTGGTTTAGAACTCCCACCGTGTTGTTGTCGTCGTTCGCGCTCTTCTGAACCAGTGAGAACCCAGCCGAACTGGTATCCGAAAACTGATGGCGATAACTCGTAGCGGTATCGTTTCTGCTGGCAAAACTGACCGTATTCATTAAGCCGAAGCTGTCTTTAGGCGAGAGTTTGCCATACACCTTCGTTCCTAAGTCGAACTGCGGGATGTTTTGCGAATAGAAGTAGACCGCCGCGACATTGTTTCCGTCGTTGCCAAAGTAGTCTTGTCCTTCCAAAAAGAAGGGGCGGCGTTCTGGTACAAACTTGGCAAACCGCGAAAACTGAATGCTCTGTATCGCGCCCTCTACCGTGCCTAAGTCGGGATTGATGGAAGCAACAGCCGTTAAGTCGGGCTTTGGGGTGTACCGTACATCCAACCCACTGCGTAACGAATAGGCTCCATCTTGATACCCCGGAAGCAGATAGGGCAGTAACGACAGTTTGGGCTTAAAACTGCCTACGGGGGGCTGTACCCCTTCCCAAACTCCATCTCTCTCAAAGAAGTACTGAGAGCCGATGTTACTCCAAATCGACATTATATGGGTACGGCTTTGGTAGCGGGCAAAGTTGAGGCTTATGTTGATAGGCTTACTTCCAGAGGGGTAGTTTAGGCTTACCCACGGGATACGCATTTCGGCAGTCCAACCATCGGGGGTACGCTTTACTGCCCCCTCCCAGTCGCCGCGCCACTCCAGTTTATTGCCGCGCCCCCCCGCCAAGCGAACCGACCTCGTGCCGAGAGCATTGAGCGAGAAGATGGTACGCTCATCGAAGCGGTGGTGCTGAAAGGGGTCGAAGGAGACATCCACGCTGTCTTCGGAACGCGGGTCGAAATCGTTATTCGAGAACTTATAGTCACGTACAGTCTCTTGCGCGGTGATTTTGGCGGGTTGCGAGTCCTTCATTTCAAAGCCTACATAGATGTACTTGTCGTCGTAGAGTAGGTAGGCTTTGGTCTGGTCTTCCATTACGCTTCCGTTCTGTACATCGTAAAACTTCTCTGCTATGGGGGCGGCTTTCCAAGCAGGGTCGGAGAGGTCGCCGTGTATAGTAGGGGCAGTAGTCGCCTTGAAGGCAGGTAGGCTCCGCGAGTAGTCTTTGGGCTTTGCGTTGTCGCTCTGTGCTTTTACACAAACCAAAAATAGGGCAAGGCAGGTAATCAGTCGTTTCAATCTCACTCTCCAATAGGTTGATTATACCGCACTAGGGGCGGCTCTTTAGATAGTGGCGAGTTTTCCTACTCGCTCTTCACTTATCAGACGCACACAAAGTCAGACTGTTGGGATTTACTGTTTCCACCTCTCCCTGTCCTGCGGACATCCCTCCCCGACGCGGGGAGGGACGGTGTTAAAGGCAGCCTTGTGATGTATTTCCCCAATACTACTCTTTAAGCTGACAGACCAGTAGAGGTTGAAACTCTAAAAGACAGACTCACTTTTGGGGTCGTCCTCTTTTTCGGCAGGTTCGGCTTTTTCCTTCTCTTTGGCGGCTTTCTCTGCTTCCGTTTTCGCCTCTTTCTCTGCCTCTGCCTGTGCAGATTTTGCCTCTTTTTGAGCCTCTTTCGCCGATTTCATGGCGCGTTTCTGCTCCTCTTTGGCTTTCTGCATCTCTCGCTTTGCCTGTTTCATGGCTTCACGCACCTCTTCCCGAACGCCCTTCATCTCGTTGGGAAGGTTACGCATGGCTTTCCGCACCTCTTCCATCGCTTCCGCCATTGCGCGTTTCATTTCGGCTCGCTCTTTGTCGGTAAGTTTGCGTCCGTTTTTATTTAGTTTGCCATCTTTGTCTGCCTTCTCTATGGCACGTTGGGCGGACAGTACCCCTTTTTCTGCGGCTTTCATCGCCTGTTCGACAATCTTCTGAACATCTATCTGCCCCACGATTTTCTCTAGCTCGAGATTCATCTCGCTAAAGTCGAAATCGAAATCCATATCGTCTTCGTCCGACTTTTTCGTTTCATCTGTGTGCTTTGCGGGTTTGCTTGGTGCAGAGGGCTTCGACGGTACCGCTTTGGGCGCAGTGGGTTTGGCAGGGTCTTCTGGTGAGTTGGCGTGGGAGTAGGTCACGCTGGCGATGCACAAAACTCCTGCAATAGTTGCAATTAAACCTAGTTGTCGCATAGTAGTCTCCTTGTAAGGTGTTTTGGGTGTTTTTGGGTCGATGCGTGTGGGTTACTGGTCGATTTCGGCGAAAGCCTTCTGGATTTCTGATTCGGCTTCCTTGAGTGCCTTTACCTGTTCGGTTTTTGCCTGTTTCGAGGACTTCCTCATCTCCTCTTTTGCCTTTTGCAGACCGTCTTTGGCGGCTTGCATCGCTAATTTAAGAGTCGATTTAGAAAGGGTGTTGTTTACCAAGCCTTCTACTATCTCGGTTTTGGCTTTTTTTACAATGGGCTTTACCCATTCGGGGACATCCTCCTCTGCCTCAGCAACGTCTGGCTTCTCTATCTCTTTTTTAAGATACTCCTTCCAGTTAGAAGGGAGAGCCTCTTCAAGTGGATGGGTAGCGTTGGCTTTGGGGCTGGGGTGAGCCGAAACCAATTTCGGATGCTTTACCGCTTTTGCTACGGGCTTGGGGTGTGGTACTGCCTCACTCTGTAGAACGGGTTCCAAGTCTGTTGGAACGGGATGAGCCGAATGAGTAGGTACATCGGATACCTCTAGCGTGGGTACGGACTTTTTAGCGGCAACAGGTTTTGCAGAGGCATAAAACAGTACCCCGAAGACACTCACCACAATACCCAACGTACTTAGCGCATGAAGCAGAGATACCCTTTTGGGAGTGGCAGGTACGCCCAGTATCCGTTGAACACGGGTCAGCAAATCCCCCTGAGTGAACGCGAGTGCAGGGGAGGCTGGCACAGCACGTAACTCCTCCATCTGAGTAAGGGCGCGAACATAGTGGACACGGTTTCCAAGTAGGGCTACCGCCATATCGTCACAGGCATTTTCGCGCTCGTTCCGTATCTGCTTGGAAATCCACCACACAGCAGGATGATAGAAGAACAGGGTCTCTAGCACCGTCTGGAAGAGATTAACCACATAGTCATAACGGCGAATGTGGGCGAGTTCGTGGGCGATAACCGCCTCTAGCATCTGGGGGGTAAGCCCCGCGATAGCAGATACTGGTAGGAGAACTACCTGCCTAAGCATCCCAAAGGTCATAGGAACCTCCGCGATACCAGAGGCAAGTACCTGCACCGGACGGGCAATACCTAGTTGTTGGGCAAGTTGTTCGGCACGATGGCAGAGATCCAGTGACACCGCTTGGGTCTGCACCCTCCCCAAACGGTAGACTCCCACCCATCCACACAGTAACCGCAATGAGAGTAATACCACTCCCCCACTCCACAACAGAACCAACCAGGGTAGGTAAGGGGTGAGGCTACTGAGTAGGCTGGTGCTACCGTGCGATACACTCTCGGAAACATACGCAATCGCCGTGCTTGTGGGGCTTTGAGCCGTGCCAAGCGAAAAGTAGGTAGCAGTGGGAAGCACTACAAACAGGCTAAGGGCAACGCAAGCGGCAAGGTAACGCGCATTAGGGCTACGCTTACGGAGAAACACCAACGCAACGGCGAGTAGCCCTGCAACCAGTGCGCCCTGCCAAAGCAGGTGCAACAGCGTCCAAGCCAGTGTGTGTAGTGAGGGGTTGTCCCAAAGCCTAGTATTCACGAGTTGCCTCTTTCCATCTCATCTAGTAGCCTACGAATCTCTGCCATCTCTTGCGGTGACGCTTTGTGTGTGTTAAGGGCGTGCATAACCAGTTTCTGCGCCGAACCGCTAAACATCTTCTCTACAAGGTCGCCTACCATACGGGTCTGTGCGGCTTCCTGCGGTTGCACCGATTGATAGACATGAGCGCGACCCGTTTCGTTTCGTAAAACGAGACCTTTTTCCGTCATTATCTGCAAAAGTTTAAGTACGGTGGTATATCCCATCGCTTTGTCGCGGTTAAGGTCGTCTGCAACTTCGCGCACGGTAGCCGAGCCGCGTTGCCAAAGCACACGCAGGATACTCAGTTCCGCAGGGGTAGGTTGTGGTAAAGATTCATTGGGTTTCATGGTGTTTTGCTAACCTTCGTAGTTCACTACGCCTAGTATATACGAAAGGTTTCGTAATTTCAAGGCTTTGTACGAAATTTTTCGTATAAAGCCCGTTTTCTGCAAACGATTCTTCTCCCTATCCTGTCCTAACTGCTAGAAACCGTATTGTAGGAGAAGAGATGTGGCTTTACTAATCAAGGGGATAGTAGTAGGTTTTTCGATTGCGGCACCAGTGGGGCCCATCGGTATCTTGTGTATTCGCAGAACGCTTGCGGAGGGGCGATGGACGGGGCTCGCGGTGGGGTTGGGGGCGGCGACGGCAGATGCCCTCTACGGGTGTATTGCCGGGCTTGGTCTCAGTTACATCAGCAAGGCACTGCTCTCAATGCAGTCGTCGATTCAGGTATTGGGGGGGCTATTTCTACTCTATTTGGGTTTTAAGTCCTTTACTGCCAAGCCCGAAGAGACAGAAAGCGAACTCACGGCAACTAGCATCCCTAAAGCGTTCGGCTCTACTCTCCTCCTCACCCTCACCAATCCCGCAACAATTTTAGCCTTCACGGCACTTTTCGCGAGTATCGGCTTAGGTGAGGTCTCGAAATCTGCTACCAGTAGCCTAGTATTCGTTTTGGGGGTATTTTGCGGCTCGGCAGGTTGGTGGCTGTTGCTGACGGGGGGAGTGTCGCTGTTCCGCAAAAAGGTCACACTAACGCACAGGCTTTGGATAAACCGTATCTCTGGTACTATCCTCACTCTCTTCGCGTTGACCGCCCTACTCCCCACTCACTAACCTACTCTAACCAGTGCTATAGCGTTTGCGCCATAGGGACAGGGCGAGAGAGGTCGTTACCAGAGAATCGCTCTGCCTCCGGATCCCAAGCCGTGCTTAGTCGCTCTTCCCACTGACGCAGAAAGACCTGCTTACACCACGCTTTACTCACTTTCCACTGGCGATAGGTCTCTCCACCAACGCCGTCTTGGAAGCGTCGTTTGGGGTGAATGGGCATTTCGATACCGGTAACGGTGCGTACTCCCGTGCTTACCACCTCTGCTTTTAGCCCCGCAAGCCGCTCTGCGCTTCCGTTGAGTATCTCCTCAAAAGGAATCTCCAACGAAGCGGCGATAACAGAACGGTTGGAGTAGGGCGAAAAGGCTTGAAAGCCGTACTTCATAGCGGGGGCAAAGGTACGCACATAAGAGCGAGAGAGTCCTCCCGAATAGGTAAGACTGTGCTTCATGGCGTATACCCCCCATCCCTCTTGGTAGAGCAAGGGGTTTCGGAGGACGCTGGAGATAGTGAGGTCGGAGTCTTCGAGGGGGTAGGATTTTAAGTTTTCGTCTCCGCCATCACCATCTAACAAGTACTTTAGGTTGGGATAGGCAGAGCGAATTGCTTTTAGGAGGCATAGCCCTGCCGCCGCGCACTCGACATCTAAAGGATGGTAGTCCTCTATCACGGCTATCGCCTCCTCAAGGGAGTACTCCTCTACAGGAACCTGCACCCGCTCCCAGATATGGAGTAGCCCTAGAGATTGCAGGGTCTCTTCCGCCTGTTTTGCGTCTTTGCCACCCCCCAAGTCGAGGGTAAAGGCGCGTACTCTATCGGGTGAACTGCCCAGTTCGGTAAGGGCGTGTCGCGCCATTAGCAGAACGGAGGTGCTATCTATCCCCCCCGAAAATGCGATTGCAATGGGTTCCTCAACGGGCAGAGTAGCAAGCCACGATTTGAGGGCGTTATAGGTGGTTTGGATGTAGTGCGCCCCGCGCTCGTCGATGTCGGGCGAACCTTGCCCAATTACGGGGTCGAAAAAGCGGTAATAGCGGGGTGCAGGGTCGGGGCAACCTATCTGGTCAATCTCAATAAGGTGGTGTGCGGGAACCATGCGGGTATAGGCGGGGTCGAACTGCCAGCCTATCTTCTGCTCTTGGCACCACTGGTAGAGCCTATCGATTCTATCTGCCACAATGAGATATGGACCATGGAACATCTTCGCCACAAAGTAGCGCAGGGGTATCCCGATAGTACGCGAGAGACGTACCGTCTGCCCATCTCTTGAAACAACCGCGAAATGCCCATCGCTATCTCGTAGTGCCTCTATATCTCCTGTGTGTGTGGCAGAGGTTATCTGCTCTAGTGTTTTGCCCGTGAGTGCTTGGGACTGTGGGCTATTTAGTGTCATCAACCGCTCTACACCCGCTAACATAGTTCTCTCTCCCTCAGTTTAGAAAAGTGGTCACCGCTATCAAAAGCCGACTTAGGCTTAGATACGGCGATTAGGTTGGTATCTGTTTCGTCTTTGAAGCAGAAAATAGTTTTTTCTTTGGAAACAAACGGCTTGCTTAGGAGGGTGTTACCTGCCCCGATACCCAGAGGTTATAAACGTCCTCCCCCTTTGCATCCCGCTCTTGTAGGTCTTTTAGGAACTCTAGGAACCCGAAGGCGGGTCGCCAGCCAAGTTTTTGTGCCGCTTCGCTTAGGTCGTGCTGTTCTACGCGCTCAGGCAACTCTATCGCGTATTTTGTAAGCAGTGCTTTTGCGCCGGGTAGTTGTGCCTCACACCAGTCTGCACCGTACCTCCTAAAGTCGTTTACCACTTCGGGGGTCATTCCGTGATTCGTGTGTACGATGGTACGGAAAAGCCCCAAATCCCCTTTAAGAGCGGCTTGCACCGAAGCGACGGTTGCGCTTGCCACATCGCGCCTATCGACCCCGTTCCGCAACAGTTTTGCCCCAAAAGCGAGGTAGGGCTTGGGTACAAAGTCGTGGTAGCGTAGCATGGCAATCGAGGCGCGGGTCATTTCGTGATAAGAACGGCACATATCTTCGCCAAGCACTTTGGTTAGCGAGTAGACCGACCCCCAACCATACGCCATAGAGGAGGCGTAGACAATCGCTTTCACACCAAACTCCCGACACGCCTCTAGTACCTGAAACGTGCCATCAATATTGACCGCGAATATCGTAGCATCGCTTACGGGGGGAACGTGGGCGCAGTGCCATGCCGCAAGGTGAACTACGGCATCCATACCCTCTACTGCCTTGCGAACATCTTCCACAGTACGGGTATCGCACCGCACAAACTCACCGCAGTCGGCATACTCACGCGGGGGTGGCATAACGTCTGCCATACGAACGCTAAACCCGGATTTCGAGAGTTGCCGACAGGTCTCCTGACCGGCATTTCCAGCGGCACCTGTTACCAAAACACGCATATTGAAAAATTCCTTTGTAAAGATGAGATTACTAGCCTAGAGTAGCCCTGCATCTACCACAATCACCTGCCCGGTGATACTAGTGTTTTTTGCGAGCATAACAAATGCGCCTGCCACATCCGGTACTTCGGGATGCTTTTTGAGGAGGGCATTGCTCTTCCCTGAGTCTAGCCGATCTTCCGAGAAGCCAGCAACCCAACGGGTCATAAGTAGTCCGGGAGCCACCGAGTTTACACGCACATCGGGGGCAAGCGCAACTGAAAGGCACTTGGTAAGGTGAATGAGAGCGGCTTTCGAGACACAGTAGGGAAGACTACTGCCTTGCGCCCCAAGCCCCGCAATAGAGCTGGTGGTGATTATCTGCCCTTGCGTCGCTTTGAGGTGAGGGGCGGCGGCACGGGCAAGAAAGAAGGCGTTGCGCGTGTTTACGGCAAAAATATCGTCCCAAACCGCTTCGGTAACGGCTTCGAGGTCTGGAAAAGGGATAAAGTGGGTTGTCCCTGCGTTGTGAATCAGTAAATCGAGTTGCCCAAAGTGAGAGACACACTCATGCACGATACGCTCCCCCTCCGCAACATGGTGCAAATCCGCTTGAAACGCTTTTGCCGAGCCGCCCTGCGTTACTATCTCCGCAACCGTCGCCTCTGCTTCTGCTAAAGAGCGCGAATACCCAACGGCAATCTTCATGCCTTCCGCCGCGAGTTGGAGCGCGACCTCCCGCCCTAAGCCTGTACCACCGCCCGTTATTAGTGCAACTTTGCCTGTAAGTTCCAAAATACGACCTCCTTCTAAACAATCTTGCATCGTCCTGTGTGCGTTCTTACCCCCCAGACACACAGTCCCCTTTGTGGGAGAGTATACCCCAATACGCTCGCAGGTATCGCGGAACTTTGAGCGGTAGCATGGGCAGTTCGCACCTCCAACACACGATTCTGCCCACAATAGGGTATAATACATCCATCAAAAAACCTCTTGCATCGTTGCAGAGCGCATTACTGCCCCGTGCGACCCATGAAAGAGAGTGCTTAGGAATCCCTATCTCCCCGCGCCTCCTCTTCGGGCGCGGGGCTTACTGTTTGTCAACTTCCCTTACAAACCCCTCCCTTCGTAAAGAAGGAGATAAGGATATATTATGCCAACTGTACACGCTTTCTACGTCGTTCCCTACATCCCGCCCTCGTTAGAGGGGCTACAGAAACTCGCCCACAATCTCCGCTGGGCATGGAACCACGAAGCCTTCCAACTCTTCCTGCACCTAGACCGCAATCTCTGGGAAAAGACTGCCCACAACCCCGTTCTCATGCTCTCCCAACTTCCGCAAGAACGCTTCAAAGAACTAGAACACGACGAAGCCTTTCTTCGCCGCTTAGAACGCGCCCTCCGCTCGGTAGAAGAGTATATGAACTCTACCACCACATGGTTTCAGCGCAACTACGCCGAAGCACTCGCGCAAGGAGTACGAGTCGCCTACTTCTCCATGGAGTTCGGGCTAACCGAGTGTGTACCCAACTACTCCGGAGGGCTTGGCGTTCTGGCAGGCGACCACCTAAAATCCGCAAGTGACCTCAATATCCCCCTTGTAGGCGTAGGGCTACTCTACCAGCAAGGCTACTTCCGCCAACAACTCAATGGAGACGGCTGGCAACAAGAGAACTATCCCGAAAACGACTTTTACCATATGCCCATCAGCACCGTACACGACTCCGAAGGCAAACCGGTAGTAGTGGGAGTAGAGTTTCCGGGTCGTACCGTCTACGCGCAGGTATGGAGAGTACAGGTAGGACGTGTCCCCCTCTACCTCCTCGATACCAACATCTCGCCAAACAGCGCGGCAGACCAGAACATCACCGACCAACTCTATGGCGGAGACAACGAGATGCGCCTACGCCAAGAGCTGATACTCGGTATCGGGGGGATGCGTGCCCTGCAAGCCATGAAAATACACCCCACGCTCTGCCACATGAACGAAGGACACTCTGCCTTCCTCTCGCTAGAGCGCATACGGCAGATGATGGAAGCAGAGAAAATAGATTTCGCCACCGCACGCGAGGCAACCGCCGCAGGAAACCTCTTCACCACCCACACCCCCGTACCCGCTGGATTCGATGTGTTCCCCTCCGATTTGCTGTGGCAGTACTTTAGTGCCTATGTGGGGAAAATCGGGATTAGTTTTGATGAGTTTATGGCGTTGGGGCGTGTGAACGCCTACGACAAGGACGAAAAGTTCAATATGGCGATACTCGCTCTGCACAACTCTCACCACTGTAACGGAGTGAGTAAACTACACGGCGAAGTGAGCCGCAAAATGGTGAAATCGGTGTTTCCCGGCTTGTCCGAAGAGGAGGTTCCCGTCGACCATGTTACCAACGGTATCCATGTACGCTCCTACATCTCGCAAGAGATGGCGGCTCTCTTCGACTACTATCTAGGTTGGCGGTGGTCTCCCGACATCTCCGAACCCAAAACATGGGCAAAAATCGACGAGATACCCGATGAGGAGTTATGGCGTGTGCGCTGTCTACATAGGGAACACCTTGTAGGCTATGTACGCAACCGCCTACGCCGTTCCGCCGAACGACGCGGACTAAGCGACTTCGAGATACGAGAGATTCAGAACGTACTCAACCCCGAAGCACTTACCATCGGCTTCGCACGGCGGTTTGCCACCTACAAACGCGCCACCCTCTTCCTGCGCGATAGTAGCCGCCTGATACGCCTCCTCAACGACTCCAAGCGTCCCGTTCAAATTGTTTTTGCGGGAAAGGCGCACCCCCGCGACAACGGAGGCAAAGAGCTAATACAACAGATAGTACAGTTCACCCGCCGAGACGACGTAAAACACAAAATCGTCTTCCTAGAAGACTACGACATCTCAGTAGCCCGTCAGATGGTACAAGGGGTAGACCTCTGGCTCAACACCCCTCGCCGCCCTATGGAGGCATCGGGAACCTCCGGCATGAAGGTACTCGCAAATGGAGGGCTAAACTGTTCCATTCTCGATGGCTGGTGGGCAGAAGGCTACGACCCCAAAGCGGGGTGGGCAATCGGGCGAGGTGAAGACTACAGCGACCCCGACTATCAAGACCATGTAGAGTCGTTGGCTCTGTACGACATTCTGGAGAAGGAGATAGTGCCACTCTTCTACGATAGAGGGCGAGATGGTGTACCTCACGCTTGGGTTAACCGCGTCAAAAACTCCATGCGGCTTCTCTGCCCCGTCTTCAATACGCACCGAATGGTAGCAGAGTACGCCGAAAAGTTCTACCTACCCGCAAGCCAGAAGTACCTTAAGCTCGCAGGAAACAGGGCGCAACGCGCTCAGGAACTGGTGCAGTGGAGGCAGCGGGTGCAAACCGCGTGGGGAGAGGTGGTGGTATCCAAAGTGGAGACCCCCACTATCTGGGCAGAAGAGACCCTCCACGTAGGTATGAAGTTACAGGTAAACGCGCACGTCCAGTTAGGGAAACTTGCTCCCACCGATATACAGGTTCAGGCATACTACGGCTCACTAGACGTATCGCACAACATCACACAAGGGGCAGTACTCCCCCTCACCTGGCAGAGTAGCGAGAACGGAACCCACCTCTATACCGGAGAGATAGACTGCCAAGAGAGTGGAATGCAGGGCGTTTCAGTGCGGGTACTTCCGTACCACCCTGACGCAACCCTGCCCATCCAACTCCCCCTCGTAAAATGGGAGTAACCACTTTTGAGAGGCGACTCTTCTCCCCCTGTTTTTAAGGGGGAGATTGAGAGGGGGTGGTCTATAGCCTGCCTCTCTCCTACCACAAAATACTAATCTCTCTCAAAAGTAGGCTACTCTAGCAGGGATTCATGCCTGTATTGGGGAAAAGGAGAGGCAACCCTCACCCCAATACAGGAGTACCCACCTTGAGCAAATTCAGCCAAAACTGGAACGACAACCAGACCGTGCGCCATGCAACCTCCGAACAGGTCGCGTTCTACCGTGAGCAGGGCTACCTAAAGTTTGGGCGCATCTTTACCCAAGCAGAGATGGACACCCTGCGCGACCATGTAGATGGTCTTATCGCCGCCCTACCCGAAGGCAAACGCCCCGAAGAGTTAGATGTTCCCCATTTCAACGATCCTTGGCTGTTTCGCTATCTCACCGATAGCCGCGTCCTCGATGTGATATCCGACTTCATTGGGCAAGACATCGTGCTATGGTCGAGCCACTTTATCGCTAAGCCCAAAGGAGATGGTCGCGCCGTCCCTTGGCACACCGATGGAGCGTACTGGCACAACCGCCTCCAGCCCATGCAGGTCATTACCCTCTGGTTAGCCGTAGACGAATCGACCCTAGAAAACGGCTGTATGCGGGTTATCCCAGAGACCCACACCTCCGTTCGCAACGCCATAGACGTATACGAACCCGTAGACAAGTCGCGTAACGTCTTCCCCACCCAACTCCCAAAACAGTTTATAGACGACGAAAAGACCGTCAACCTAGAACTCGCAGTAGGAGAGTGCCACTTCCACGACGCTTGGACGATACACGGCTCCAATCCCAACCACTCCGCCCAGAGGCGTTGCGGCTACACTATGCGCTATATGCCCGCTACCGTGCGACACTGCCCACCCGAAGGAGGAACCCATCGTATCTATCTCGTGCGCGGCGAGGACAGAACCGACGGACACAATCAGTACACACCCTTACCAGAGTTCTAAGCACACAATCACCCCGCAAGAATATCCGTTTCGGGGCGCGGCACGTTTGCCCAATGCCCTGTTGGCTCTTCGCCTCTACACAGAATACTGTTCTGCGTCCAGCCCGGATCTAAAGAGCGTACCGAAGCAGAGGCATACCGCACTGTCAAGCCGCACCGCCGACGCGAAGAGCGATTCACCTCCGAGCCATGCACCAGCATATCCGCATGAAGCGAAATCTCCCCCGCCTTCAACTCGAAGGGAACGGGAGTACCGTAGTCTTCTGCTCGTTTCACTTTTTGGGGTAGTACACTGTTCTCCTCTGCCCCGCTCATATCAAAATCTAGCATACCCAACGTATGCGTGCGCGGCAAAACCTGCATACAGCCGTTCTCTAGGTCAGCATCGTCCACCGCAAGCCACAGCGTTACAGAATGAGCCGGGGTAAGGGGCCAGTAAGAGGCATCCTGATGCCACGATACCACCTTCCCATCTCCCGGCATCTTACAAAAATAGTGCGTACCCCAAGCGATGATATTCGGGCCCAAAAGGTCTTCCACATAGTCCAAGATAAGCGGGTTCGTAACAATATCCCAAACAGGTTGGCAAAAGCGCGTTAGGCGGCGCAAGGAATAGCTGTCTCCGCCGTCCTTCAACTGCTTATCCAGAAGACGGTCAAAATAGGCTCTATGCTCCTCTATCGCCTCCTCCGAAAAGATACGGATACCTTTTAGATACCCTTCTGTATTATAAAACGCAATCTGTTCTTGGGAAAGGCGGCGTGGGTTGGTAGGCGTGGCGGGGTGAAAACTCAGGTCACGCTCCGTATCGGAATAGGTAGCACTATCATTAAAAACGCGCTCAGCTAGGTTGACCATCACTATCTCCTATATCATTTCAGGTTAGAAACAGGTTTCGCGATAGGTTTCGGGTAGTCCTTCTTGAATTCAGGGGCATCTTACCTTGCCGCTTACTCTAGTTTTAGGCTCTCTTGCTTTGCAAGGAGTTGTTTCTTATCGCCCGTAGTCAGCCACACCTCTACCGTGTCATCCCCTTTTGATGACCACCTTAACGTGACTACCGATAGCGGAGGCAGTGTTACCTGCACTTTGCGCCCCTGCCACTGTATCCAAAATACCTGCGGCTGTGTTTTCTTATTATAGACCATGAGGGTGATAGATTTATCGGGATTCAGGTAGCCCACACTGCTCTCTTGGCTGGTAGCGATACGCTTTGCACCCGGCTGAATAAACTTGCTGGCGTGTCCTAGTCCGTAGTACTCTACCTCCCGTGTTACGCTTTGGGTGGTTTTGTTAATGGTAACTACCCCGCGGCAGTTATCCGCCCCTCCTGCAATTTTGGGGCCATTTTTCTCGTCAAGAGCGAGGTTCCACTTAACCACGGTACGCGCCCAGTTTCGGGGTGCGCCCACCACAAGGTTCTCCATGTCCCACATCAGGTTTCCATCGAAATCTTTCGCCCAGTCGCCACCAGAACACTCGGTAAAGTAGATATTTTTATCGGGGAAGGCGGCATGGACGCGGGACTGTGCAGAGACCTCTCCTCCGTATCCATGAAACGCCACACCGTCGATGTAGTCGCTCGCAACCGGGTCGCTAAGTACCTTAATGGGGTACTCAAGATGCTCCCAGTTATGGTCGAACACCACGATTTTGGTCTTGATACCCGCCTCCCGAAACTTCTGCCCAATACGGGTTGCCAGTCGAACCTGTTCGTCGGGTTCCATTCCCATAGTAGGATAACTCGCCTGTACGTTTTGCGGCTCGTTCTGAAGGGTGATAGCGGCGATAGGCACTCCTTCAGCCGCGTACTCTTGTACAAAGCGCACAAAGTAGTCGGCGTAGGTGTTGTATATCGCCTCCTCTTTTTTAAGGTGCGCTTTGTCGTCTTTCATCCAACGCGGAGCCGTCCACGGACTTGCCATAATGCTGAGTTTGGGGTTTATCTTGCGTATCTGCTTGAGGAGGGGTAGGATGTACTCTCTGTCTTTTTCGATGGAGAAGTGTTCCAGTTTGAAGTCGGTTGTGCCGTCGGGCATATCGTCGTAGGTGTATTCGCGGGTACGAAAGTCGCTAGAACCCATCGGCTGGCGCAGATAACTCAGCCCTATCCCCTCTTTAGGGTCGAAGAGGTCTTTGAGGAGAGTATTACGCTGTTCGGGAGTGAGGGTTTTGGCAAGTAGCCACGCAGAGGAGTCGGTAAGCGACGCGCCAAAGCCGTCCATCGTCTGATAAGTTTTCGTGTCGTCTACTACAATGGGAATGGGACTACCCTGTGCAAACAGTTGTAGCGGAAGCAGTAGTAAGCCCACACATAAACCCCAGATACCTCGTGCGAAAACCTCTCGACTCAAGACCTTATGGAATTGCATTTTTACATAGCCCCGTCTTTCTAAACTCAAGTTGCTAGTGGCAAATAG
>OMJJ01000325.1 GCA_900299305.1 bacterium
ACCAGCGTTATTGTACAACTCGCACTTGGCGACGCGCTCGCCATGACTCTGCACCACAAACGAGGCTTTGGAGCAGAAGACTACGCCCGCAACCACCCCGGCGGACGCTTGGGCAGACGCTTAACGCTCTGTGTGCGCGATGTTCTTGCTACTCACGCCCCTCCCCTACCTGTCATTGCGCCCACCGCTTCTATGATGGACGCACTTGGTGAGATTAGTGCGAAGTGCGTAGGTGCGACCATCGTAGCCAACGAAGACCGCAAAATACAGGGTATCCTTACCGACTACGACGCACGGCAAGCCTTCCAAAAGTTCGGGGCAGATGCGCTACAGATGACCGCCGCTCAGATAATGAACCCACACCCCAAAGTCCTCCTCCACCCCGACCAACTCGCCTACGAAGCCATGCGCCAAATGGAAGAGGGGGCACGTCAGATAACGGTGGCTCCGGTGGTGGATTCGGAGGGGGTCTGTGTGGGCATGGTACGTATCCACGACTTTTTACGGGCAGGGCTGTAGGTTTTGCCTCTCTCTAAAGAAAACTTGCGTTTGGTTCCGTTTTTGACGTATCATAGAGGGGTGCTATCTTACCTATTCTTGTTATAAGCAAGGTATTGCTGTACAAAAGGTTATTACCTTACTCGACGGTGCATTCGCCTCTTCGCCCAAACTTGGGAGAAGAGGTTGGTGATGAGGGCTACAACCTTCCGCACTGCGTAACATAAGTTACCTACAAGGAGTTTGGCTTCTATGCGTATCGCCTATTTCGACTGTTTTAGCGGGGTGAGTGGAGACATGATTCTCGGTGCGCTACTCCATGCAGGGGTAGACGAAGAGGCTTGGCGCAACGAACTCGCAAAACTCAACGTTCCCGGCTACGACCTGAAAGTAGAGATGGTTGTGAAAGAGGGCATTTCGGGGATGGATGTGGATGTGGTGCTACTAGAGACCGACGAGGCGCATGGTCGCCACCTCGCCGACATAGAGGCGATACTAGATAAAAGCGGTCTCTCTCAGTCGATACGAACCCGCGCAATGGGGGCGTTCCTCAAACTCGCACACGCCGAAGCCAAAATCCACGCCATGACCCCAGAGACCATTCACTTCCACGAGGTTGGGGCGATAGATGCCATTGTAGATATTGTGGGCGCGTGTATCGGGCTGGAGATGCTAGGTGTAGAGAAGGTGTATGCCTCACCGCTCCCCCTTAATCGTGGATGGGTGGAGTGCGCTCATGGAACCATGCCCGTACCCGCTCCCGCCACGCTGGAACTGCTTTCGGGTTTCCCTTTGCGTCCCGATGACCGCCCCAAAGAGCTCATCACCCCCACGGGCGCGGCACTCCTCGCCGAGTTTGCAGAGCGCGACCCCCTTGGTGACATTCTTCCTGCCCCGCCCATGCGCCTCCGAAAAGTAGGGTATGGCGCAGGAAAACGGGATAGTTGGATACCCAACCTCCTCCGGCTCATGGTGGGAGAGACCTACACCGACCCCATCAAGACACCCTACGGCACACGCCGCGCACCCAAGCAGACCGCCCACTCCTAACCCATGCCCTTTAACGACGATAACCGCTACTCCATAGACGACACCCACGATGTGCAAGAGAGTGTGGTGCGTTCTCTGCCGCGTGGGTTAGTGATGCGAAGAGGTAATGCGGCAGACGAGCGCGGCACTTTCGATGTCATGCGAAGGGCAATGGGCTTCGATATGAACTGGGATAACCATATCGGGATGCGGAACCATCTGCGTGAGTCGCCGCACTGTAGTTTCTGGCTTGCCGAAGAGACTCCCCGGTTTGCACGGCATCGGGCAGTAGGGTATGTGCGTAGCATCGTGCGCGATTCCGTGTGGAGCCTTACGGAGTTCTTTGTACACCCCGATTTTCAAGGGCGTGGTGTGGGAGCATCCCTCTTAGAACAGGCACTTGCAGAGGGAGTTCGTGCGGGGGCAGATACCCGCCTTGTACTCGCCTCTCTCAATGGGGGGGCAGACTCACTCTATATTCGTATCTTGGGATGCTTGCCCCGTGTTCCAATGCTACTGGTAGCGGGGTCGCCTATCACCCTCCATCTCCCTCTTGGGCAAGAAGATACCGTAATCGACGTGGGGCAGACTTTAGGAATACAGACACCCAACAACCTGTACGCCGAACCGCTTATCCTCTGCCCAACCCTAGAGGCAATCCTCAACGAGATGGATAGAGAGGCGATAGGCTTCGCACGTCCCACCGAACATCGTTACTGGCAAACGCAAATCGAAAAAGGAACCTGTATCGGGAGGCTCTATCGACGCGGAAGCGATACGGGGGAGATAGTAGGGTATGCCTACGCAGGAACCCAACAACAAGGACCGCTCTACGCCAAAAACCCTAGCGACCAGCCGCGCATTTTTAAGCACATCACGCACCTTTTGCGTCAGCAACTAAAGGGTTCACCCCTTACCCTACACTCACCTGCCCTCGACTACTATGCCGCCGTTGCCGGTACAAACGAGACCTTACTGCCTTGGCTTACACGGTGCGGGTGGCGCATCACCTTTCACTATCTCGCAATGAGTTCGCGCCCTCTAGGGCAACTAGACCGCTATGTGGGGCATAACCCGCTCTATATTCTCTAAAACCCAACCATGAAAACAACACGAACCACTCTCTTACTTACCCTACTCTCTCTTGCTACTACCCACACATCTGCCCAACGCGCCCCCAATATCGCGCGTAGCCTTAGCACCTCAATGGGAGCAGAAGGGCGCGTGATGTGGATAGACGCTACTGCGAACTTCTGGCGCAAACAGAAGGTGAACGGGCGCACCGAACTCGCCCCCTATACCATAACCCGCGAAGGCATTACGGAAATCGTGCAGAAGTGCAAAGCCGCGCACGTCAATACGTTGGTGGTGGATGTGAAGCCGCTGGTGGGTCATGTTGTGTTCCCTAGCAAGGTCGCGCCGCGGCTCACCTCGTGGCAAGGTCGCCCTATTCCCGACATAGACATCTTACAAGGCTTTATTGACGAGGGACACAAGGCGGGATTGCGCGTTCATGCCTCTCTAAACATCCTTGCAGAAGGGCATAAGTACTACAACGTAGGGCTTGCCTACGAGAAGCCGGAGTGGCAGAGCATTGTGTATGCTATCAATCGGGGGATGATAGCGAGTAACGGAAACCGCCTCACGTTTCGCGTTCTCAAAGAGCCAGATAACCCCGATAAGCCCCTCATGTTGATAGATAACGGCGCGAAAACCGACGCGGGAATAGAGCGCATTGGGCTAGACCGCCCCGAAGGAGAAGAGACAGGTAGTAACGGGATTCCCTTCGGCAAACAACTTCATGTTACGATAGATGCTGCCAACCGGGTGGAGGGTATCGTTGACGGTTCCCTGATTGGAGAGGAGCCGCTTACCGCCCCAGAAGATGGGCGACTGGTAATCGCTAAGATGGATTCGGATAGGGACTGGATAACGAACAACATCGCTCCGGGTTCCTTCGTTGCGTTCGACCTGAAAACGGAGTTTCTGCCCATTGCTGAGGCAAAAAGTGAGAAGGTCGCCTGTTTTATCAATCCCCTGCACCCCGAAGCGCGTAAACACCAGTTAGACCTCATTCGCGAAATCGTAACGAACTACGAGGTAGACGGAATCGTGTTGGATAGATGCCGCTATAGCAACCTCTATAACGATTTTAGCGACCTTTCTCGCCAAGCCTTTTCGCGGTGGCTAGGAAAGCCCGTCAATCGCTGGCCCCAAGACATCTTCGCCTACTCGCCCCAACCCGGCAAGAAAATCATCGAAGGGGGGCTGTTCAAACTCTGGCTGGAGTTTCGTGCTCAGGTGATTCGTGATTTCGTCTCGGAGGTAGCACGAACGGTACGAGGACTCAAACCTAACATCACGTTAGGAACCTACGTAGGGGCATGGTATCCTAGCTACTACACGGTGGGCGTAAACTGGGGAAGCGACAAAACGCATCTGCGCTACAACTGGTTTACCGAAGAGTACCCACGAACCGGCTATGCCGAGTTCTTCGACTGGATAGCGTTGGGTAGTTACCACCCCATACCTCGTAAGGAGGATGCAAGAAGGCTAGGCAAAAGCGCAAACGGCTCGGTAGAGGGGCTAACCGAAATAGGAAACACGGCGATTGCGAATGCGGCTTTTACATACGGCGGTATCTTTGTTCCCGACTACCGCTACAACCCGGAGGCACTGGTAAACGCTTTAGAGGCGGCAAGTCGTCAGGGGCAAGGCTGGATGATTTTTGACCTCAGTTATATCGAGGAGTTCAACTTTTGGCAGTGGATAGAGAAAGCGACAAAAGCCCCTGCTCCTGCCCCCGATTCGATACCCAATCTACTCTCTGTAATCCGTTCTGCAATGGATACCGCTCGCTAACAGGGCAGGAAGCAAAGAGAAGGGGGCTACCGCGATTTCTGCGGTAGCCCCCTTCTTAATTGTGTATGCTATGGAGCTGAGGGGATTCGAACCCCTGACCTCTACAATGCGAATGTAGCGCTCTCCCAACTGAGCCACAGCCCCGAACTATCGGGTATTTGTATCACAGAGGTCAACAAAATCGGGGTGACTGGACTTGAACCAGCGACCACTCGCCCCCCAGACGAGCACTCTACCACTGAGCTACACCCCGTTACACCATACCGTCTCAGGGTAGAGATAAGAACCCTACAACTCTCTGCGCGGCATTAGATTGTTTTTTATTATATCACAGCCCACCGCCTCCTGTCTAGGTAAGAAATCTAAAATGCCCCCGTATGTCTCCCATTCTGGTTGGTATTGGCTGAGGTACACTATTTAGGGAACCAATTCCTACTCTTTTGCGTTATCTCTTTTGTCTACCCAAACAGCGGATAGACTTGAGAAAGGAACCCAATATGATTCGCAACTTTCGCCCCCAATGGGGTTATATAGCCGTTGGATTGTGGCTGGTGGGTTGCGGGGCGACTACCGCCGCCCCTGCGCCCCCCGCAAACGCCTCTAAGTCGAAAACAGAGATAGGAAAAGTAGTTAAGACGGAGGCGGAGTGGCGCAAAGCCCTCACGCCGCAACAGTTTGAGGTACTGCGAGAGAAGGGAACGGAACCCGCCTTTACGGGGGCATACTGGAACAACCACGATAAGGGAACCTACCTCTGCGCCGCGTGTAAACTGCCCCTCTTCCACTCCAAGCAGAAGTTTGAGTCGGGGACGGGGTGGCCCAGTTTTTGGCAACCCCTCAAAAAAGAGGTCGTAACAGAGCATACTGATAACTCCTATGGGATGTCTCGAACGGAGGTTATCTGTACGCGGTGCGGGGGGCATCTCGGTCATGTGTTCGATGATGGACCGCAACCTACCGGATTGCGCTACTGCATTAACTCCGTAAGCCTCAAGTTCGAGAAAGAGAAGCCGCCGGTTCCTAAAACCGCCAAGCCCTCCAAAAAGAAGGCATAGTACCTCTATAGGCAGGGATTTGTGGCTTACAGCAAGAAGATAGGGGTACGCTCTCCAATAGAAGGGCAAGAGGAGAAAAGCCGTATGCGAATCGTTCTGGTGTGCCTACTGTTTAGCCTGATAGGAGTGTGTGTTTCGGGGGTGGGACGGGCAGAAGATGCCGCCACCCTCTTCCAAGAGGCAAGAGCGGCTTCGGAGCAGGGAGACGTACCCAGAGCGATGGCTCTGCTCAGTAAAGCCATCACTCTCGCCCCCAAAAACGCGGATTTGTGGCTCGTCCGCGCCCAACTCTACGACCAACAAGGCAACAATACACAAGCCCTCTCCGACTATACCCGCGCCCTAAGCCTCGATAAAAAACTGCGTCTCGCATGGCAACGGCGCGGGGAGTCGTACTTCAAAGCGGGAAAGTTTGCGGAATCGGTGGCAGACTTCGACGCTTTTCTGCGCCTTGTTCCCGACCAAAAGCCCTTCCACTGGCAACGCGGTATATCGCTCTACTACGCGGGACGTTTTAAGGCGGGAAAACAGCAGTTTGAACTCCACCAGACGGTAAATAGCCAAGACGTAGAGAACGCAGTTTGGCACTTTCTCTGTACGGTACGCGCCGATGGGCTAGAGGCGGCAAGGAAAAGCCTTATCCCTATCTCCGAAGACACACGGGTTCCGATGGCACAGGTACATCAACTCTTTGCCGGAAAAGCCCGCCCAGAAGAGGTGCTAAGTGCCGCTCAAGCCGCCACCAACCCCTCAAACTCGAACGCCTCCCTCTTCTATGCCTACCTCTATCTGGGTCTCTACTACGAGGCTCTGAACGACAAAAACAAGGCACGAGAGTACATCCTAAAAGCCGCTGAACGGTACAAAGGCAACGGCTACATGGGTGAGGTAGCACGGGTTCATGCGAACCTACTGCGTAAAAAACGGGGCTAGGGAGCACCAATGGTATCTATCGAACGGGTGAAGCCCGGACCTCCTGCCCCTACGTAGCCGTTACTGGCTCCCGATACTTCAGGGCTAACCCAAAACGCGAAAAGACTTCCCCGTGTCAAGGTGAACCGAAATCTCACCCGTTTTCCTGATAGCGAAGCGAGATTGGCTCTGTGTTTCCAGCGTACCTGTATCCTTGTGCCGTCGGCACGAACAGGCTGGCACTCCTCTTTTAAGAAGCCGCGAAGCACTCTCCCCTGTTCATCCAGACACTCCACGCGCAGCTCGCCGCTAGACATATCTCCATTGACAAAGAGGTGCTTACCCTTAAAAAGAAGGGGGCGCGTGACCAGCGTTCCGGTCTCTTCGGTCTGCATGGAGGCGAACCCATCTCTGCGGAGGGTTGCCAAGCCCGTTGTGCAGGTGTGAACGGTGGGTGTATCGGGCGAGGAGGTTCTGCCGCTCACATAGAAGTAGAGTTTGTCTCCTACCACCAAGCACCCTCCCCCTGCCGATTGAACATTCCCCCAGTTCCAGTCGGTGCGTTGCTCTGATACGGGCAGGAACGCCTCTCGATAAGGGCGATACCAGTGGTAGCCGTCTCTACTAAAGCCGAGTTTTACCGTGTTGGGTTTGGGACGTGCATCGGTCTGCCCGTGCCAAATCGAGAACAGACCGAGCATCACGCTCTCGTAGGCAACGGCATCCAAGTTGTAGAGTTGCGGCTGTACTCTCATATCTTCCCGCGGCATATCTAGCCTATCCGCGCCTACCCACCAGCTCAGCTCACCCGTTTTCCATGCGGCTCCTGTAATGGGATTGGATGCCTCCCGATAGAGGCGGTCTCTTCCGTATCTCGAATCGTTACGTATCCCATAGACCCACACCTTACGAAATGGGTTCCAAAAAACGGTACTCCTATCGCCGCACTGCCCGCTGGTCGCAACCGGCTCTCCCCAATGGATACCGTCTGGTGAGTAGTGGAGGTGCATACGGCAGTAGGTACTATATCGTTCGGCAACTGCGAAAATTTTGTACTTCCTTTTGGGGTCGCTCTCCTCTAGGTCTTGCCACACGATAGTAGAGTCGCGCCGTGCAGGGCTGACAATGTTCGTACCCACTTTTACATCAAGAGAGGGCTTCTCCCAAACAATTCCATTGTGCGAAGTGGCATAGCAGGTCGCGGTATTGAAGCCACCCATGTACCACATCTTGAACAGCCTCTCTTTGGGGTCGTACCAAACGCCATCGCTAAATACCATCGCGGTAGGTTTGCCGCCCTCCATCTCCCAAGGGCGGTCTGGACGCAAAACAGGGCAAGCGGGGTGGTACTCTGCCTTATGAAAGACCCGTTTTAGTGTGGTCTCTTCAATCAAAAAATCGTCTACAAAGAGTTGCCGCCCTACATCTATCGGGATAACAGCAGGCGGTGATGTTAGGTAGGGTATCGGCATAGGCTCGAAACTGGGTTCGGGAGGACGTGGCGGCAGGACGGATGCGAGGCGAATCCCGTTATAGAGAGTCTCTTCCCTCTCCACGTTCAAGGAGAGAAGGCTCGGTATCGCCATACCTATTAACTCTCTACGATTGAGTGAGAGAGGCTGAGGGTCTACTTTGAGAGACACTGTTGGCTCCTCCTTAGTCACCTTTTGGTATCTTTGTTAGAAACAACATTCGTGAGAAGAAAACGGGATTCCTTCTTGGCTCGAAGGTAGGGAAGGATGCAGTTTTATCTGTGTAGCAGGTAGAATCTGTACTATTCAAGATTAAGAAAACGAGGACAACTTTTTTATGCCGCAAGATACCTCCGTAATAACCGCAGAAGAAAAATCTCTTTTTGAAGAGAACGGCTATCATGTTTTGCGCTCTGCGCTTACTCCTTCCGAAGTACAGACATACCGCGAAGCGATGGGACGGCTCTTTCAGACCCCAGAAGACCATCCCTATATTTCGCGGCTCTACTGCGCCGACATTCCAGAGGCGGAGCGCGACCCCTTCAATCCCAGAGCGATATGGAACGGCTTCGACCTGCCTCTCTTCGATGACCTGTTTTATGAGATAATCTTTCACCCCAAAATCGCGCTGACAATGGACGCGCTGATAGGACCCGACCTTAACTTCTACGAGACCTGTTTTGTTACCAAGCCCCCGCGCTTTCCCGGTCATTTTCGAGACTGGCATCAGGACTCAGACTACTTCGACCCACAGACCAATGACCGTAACGCCGCCGTTATCGTCTACCTCGACGATATGGACGCGCTCTCTGGGGCGACAAGCGTCGTTCCGGGTAGCCACAAACTCGGCGCGTTACCCCATATCACCCCCCACGAATCGGTATCCAGCAAGCATAACGAGGTGGCAGACAAGCGGAAGTACGACGCAGAGGGAGTTACCTTCGATTTCAAGGCGGGGGACGCGCTCTTCTTTTTGGCGAGAGTAATTCACAAAGCAGGGGGCAACACCACCGACACCTCTCGCACGGGGCTTATCTACAACTACACCCGCAAAGACACCCTCGACTTAGGGCAAAAGAATAAGAGTATGGCAAACAGCATCCCCGTAACACGCAACGGGAAAATCTATCGCCCCTACGGATAGGCGGTAAGCGTTACAGGGATTTGAGTACCGCGAACACACGGTTTGTTACCCCATTTCGGAGGTAGACGGTCTGCCCCTGCGGGTTAGGAGAATCGGTGGAGGCAAAGAAGAGGACGTTTCCGTTCATAATGTCCGCCACCCCTATTACCGTGTCGATACCCGCGTGTCCGAAAACGGTAGGCGAACTCTGCTCTCCCATGCCAAACCAGTCGTGTCCGCCCGTTTTGTTGCCTTTACCGCGTAACAAAATACCCAACCCCCAAGGCTCATGCGTGGGTGCTTTACCGCTCTGAACTGCCCTCTCAATTTCGCGTTCGTACTGTATGCTGTGCATCTCGATAAGTGACTTTTTGTAGAGCAGTCGGTTTTTGCCCCATGTTCCCCAACCTGTATGAAGTTGAAGCACCTTGATAGCATCACCCGGAGTGCCACAACATCCCCCCGCAGGATGCCCTACTACGCTTGCAAACGCTTGCCTCAGCGACTCTGGCTTTTGGGCGGGGTGAGGGGTAAGCGCAAACGGTGTGCCTTCGGTGGGTAGTTCAAAACTCAGCGTTTTTGCGCCGATAGGGTCAAAAAGCCTCTCCTTGCAGATTTGTGCCCAAGGCTTTCCGTGCGCCACCCGCCGAACCGCCTCCGCCGCTACCAGCATCGCAGAGAGGGCGTGGTAAGCCGTTCGAGACCCCGGCTCCCACTCCGTCCGTGCGTCACAAACCGTTTTGATAGCGGTACGCCAGTCGGCTTCCGTTCCCACGCCGCCAAGCGGTACATTGGGGATACCTGCGGAGTGTGAGAGCAGATGCCGCAGGGTGATTTTGTCCTTGCCGCCGCCCCTAAACTCTGGAATGTAGGTGCTGACAGGGGCATCGTAGTCTAGTAACCCCTCCTGATGAAACATCGCGACCACCGTTGCCGAGATAAGTTTGGAGTAGGAGTAGAAGACATGGCGCACTTCGCCGTGTAGTTCCATCTGCCGCTCCTTCACGCTATCGTAGTTGCCCACGTATCGCTCGAAGACCACCTTGCGGTCTTGGGCGGCAATCAGGGCGGCTCCGGGAATCAGTCCCCGCGACTTCTCGGCATTGAGAAAAGCGTTTACCTCTGCCCAACGCGCTGTCTCTTGCGGCGAAAGAAAAGCAGTACCGGCTACCCCCATCATAAACTCCCTTCGTGTCCCTTTTACCTGTAACATCGTAAAAGTCCTCCCACATTTGGATAGTTTGCTATTCGGTGCAATAGGCGGGAATACCTGCCGAAATGTGCGTAACTGTAGCCTTTAGAAAAGGAGATACAAACGTGCTTAGGCATAATTATCCTACAGGTGTCTTCTTGATAACAGGAGTAGCAAGGATAAATTCAAAGGTAGAACAAAATATGCAAAATCCTCGTAACGAGATAGAGAACGAAAGTTCTCTCGACAACGATTTTTGGAACGACCCTGTGATAAAAAACTTATCTCTTAAAGAGCAGTTTTTCTATGCCGTGATGTTAGGAGACTATGAGCGTATACAGTTCGCGCTTGAGCGCGGTATAGCCGTAGATACACCCTGTTTCAATCATGGGGCAACTGCCCTGATAGTGATGACCGCCAATGAAAAGATTGTCCGTCTACTTCTTGCTTGGGGGGCTAACGTCAATGCTCAAGACTGGGAAGGCATCTCTCCGCTCATAAACGCCATTAGTTGTCAACAGAAAGGTGTGGTCAAACTCCTTTTGGAGCATGGAGCCGATCCACTTCTCCCCCATCATTCCCAGCCTACTCCGCTTGTCGAAGCAGAGGAGGGCGCAGACATCGAAATTCTCTCCCTTTTACGACAAGCAACTCTCGATAGGTAGCCCTCTCTCTGTCAGAATTCTAATCCCCATAACCTTTAAGGAGAAGCCACTCTAGGAAATAGGCTATAATGAAACCAGACTGTTTTGGGAGGGAGTGAGGGGTTTTATGGAGGTATTGAAGTGGCTACGCCTATTGGGAGATGGTTCGCGGGTACGCATCCTGCGCCTACTCGCACAGGAGGAACTGAGCGTCGCGGACTTGCAGGAGATACTGGGCATGGGGCAGAGCCGTATCTCTATGCAACTCTCGCAACTCAAGCAGGCGGAGTTTGTAGAGGTACGCCGCTCCGGACAGAAGAGCCTGTATCGCCTCATTGTGCCGCAGGGGGCGCAAACCCTACTCCAAGAGGTACTAGAGAAGAGTAGCAACGAGATACACGAGACCGCGCACGACGACGAGGGCTTGCGTCTGGTGCTAGAGCGGCGTAAAGACCACCTACGCAGTTACTTCGATGGGCTAGCAGGACGCTTTGGGCGCAACTACGTGCCGGGTAGAAGCTGGAAAGCACTCGCCGAAATGCTCTTGCGACTGCTACCCCCTTTGGTCGTTGCAGACGTAGGGGCAGGGGAGGGAACCCTTGCACTACTGCTTGCCCAACGCGCCCAAAAGGTAGTC
>OMJJ01000326.1 GCA_900299305.1 bacterium
CTCGCTTTGGGGTTTCCTAGTTGTGCCGCCAGTTGCCCGTAGGTTGTGGTGCTTCCGTAGGGCAGGTTGATGAGTGCCTCCCAAACGCGCTTTTCGTACTCTGTACCGATGGGGTTGAGGGGTAGCGAAAAGGTTTGGCGTTCTCCCTTGAAGTACTCCTCCATCTCCTGAACCACGTTCGCACTTCGCACCGAGTCCCATTCAATCTCTGTTTTCTTAAACTCCTGCGCTAACTGGACGTGTGCCGCCTCTGTGTTTGGGCAGAAGGTGAGAAGCATCAGTGCCCCGCTCTCATCAACGGCACTTAGCATCGTGCCGAATGGGGTTGCAAACAGATGTGTGTAGATTGTCATGCGGGGTCTCCTAAAGTCATCCAAAAATGATAAGAGGCGAGGCTACGATGGGGGGCAAACACCTCCATAAGCGTAGCGGTCTGTTCGGGGGTAGGGTTGGTTTCGAGTGCAAAGAACCGTTTGAGGGCGGTACGTAGCCCCGAATCGCCGAGAGGTACACAGTCTACAAAGCCGTACCCGCGCATAAGGATATAGTTTACCGACCACGCGCCCAACCCTCGCACTGCGAGGAGGCGTTTCTCTACCTGAGTGGTAGGGGCATGAGCGAGTTCGTTGAGCGGTAGTTCGCCCGACGCGATAAGACGCGCCGTATCTATAAGGTACTCGGCTTTGCGTTGCGAGAACTGTTTTGGGGTGAGGTCTGAGACCTCTAGGTTTGCTATCTGTTCTGGGGTGGGGTGCGCGATGTATCTCTCGTTGTAGCGGGTTCCGCACAGTTCTCCTAGAGTGCGCCGAAGGCTGAACGCAAACGAGAGGTTTATCTGCTGACCCACAATCGCCCACACCAACGCCTCAAAGACATCCCCGGTTAGGGGTATTCGTAGCCCCGCTCTATCACCTAGTAGGGGCTTTAGTTCGGCTTGGCTCTCCAGTTTTCGCTCGAAGGATAGGGGGTCGCTAGTCAATCCCAAGAGGCGTAAGGCGAGAGTGTGCGCCGTAATCAGCTCTGCACTTCCAAGAGGGGATTGCGTCTCTACGGTACAGACTACCTGCTCTTTCCCAATCTCCATGTTTAGCAGAGCCACTTGGTCTCCAAGACGAACTGCCTTTGTAATGCGGTTGCCTGTAACGCTCTCCATCGTGCTTTTTGTGTCGCGCCAAAAACTCCGCAAAATATACTCTGCGCGATAAGAAGGGGGCAGGAGGAGGGTAAAGGTAGACGATTTTCCGAGTTTGCGGTAGTCGCTGGGGCAGAGGCTGGTTATTCTACGAAAGTTGTCGTTAAAGGTCGAAAGACTCTCGTAGCCCACCACGTAAGCGATTTCTAGGGTGCTTGTATCCGCCGCTTGCGGTGTGGTTAAAAGCCGACACGCTTGGTTAATGCGGGCTTGGTTTAGGAAGTTCGCGGGGGTGGTGTGATAGTGTTGGCGAAACAGCGCATTGAGTTTCGTTACCCCGATTTCGGACTTACGCGCCATATCGGGAACCTCTGCAAAACCGCTTGGCTCCTCACGAATCTGTGCGATGAGCGCAAGCAGTTGTTCCAAATCAGGGTCGTGGTTGCGATAGAAAGCGTCTGGACGACACCGCCGACACGCCCTAAGCCCAGCAGACTGCGCCTCCAATTCGGTAAGGAAAAAGCGCACATTTTCGGCTTTGGGCTTGCGGGCAGTGCAGGAGGGAAGGCAGTAGATACCCGTAGAGAGTACCCCTGTTAGAAAGCGTCCGTTCGAGGTCTTATCGCTGGCATACATTTTTGCCAACATGGTTTCGTGGCTCAAGCCCATTGCGGTCTCCTTCACGGTTTTGGATGTGTCTATAGGATAACCGATAGCAAAGCGTTTTGTCTTCCGATTTTCTTCGCGGGAATTTTCTTTTTGTTAGGGGCATAGTAGAAGGTTTGTGAGGATGATAAATTGAACTGGGAGGTACTAATTGGAGTGGAGTGCCATGCAACCGAAAACACCTTTTGATTTACTTTTAGTAGAACCTTTAGAGACAGTGATAGGCGAAACTCTACAGCATATCTACTACACCCTATTTATTCCTGAGTTGTCTGATTTTGATGTGAATATGCCCAATATGAATGGAGTCGTTCTCATTAGGCTTGTGTTTGACAAGCATACACTTGAGGTCATATCTTCGTCAGAGAGGGAGTTACGCCCTGGCAATTTCTTCGGTATCAGGGCATCGTTAGTTCCGATTGAACTGAGAGCAGAGCATTTTTGCCTTGTGTGTGCGGATGCATCGGTAGATTGGTCGCCCCTACTTGCTCATAAACTGGTAGAAGTTGAAGTGATAGGAATACGAAATAGCCCGCAATCTGTTCGGCTGACTTTTGCCTGTGGATCCATCGTTATTGCGATAGGAGATAGCAATGATGTGAGGGAAAATTATCCTGAAATGGTAGGCGATGGACCTGAACTACTTGTTCTTTCAGATTATCAGTTTCAGAAATCAGAGAAATTTCTAACTGATCCGTGGGTAACACTTTGGCAGTCCATGAGACAGTATTGATTAGGAGTGACCTTCTATGAGTAGTCAGGTTACGTCAGGCTTCCCCGTGGTTATGGCTATCCAGAATCCAGATTTACGAGCGGTATGCCAAACCTTACTGGAAGAGAATAACATTCTGTATGCTGTTGTAAGCCCCCTTGAATTAGTGACGGGTGAGCCAAACATTAATGGCGACACGGTGATTCTGTTGGAAGCGGGGAAGGATATAGCATTTATCATGCAAATCGTTTTGAATATACGGCGATACAGAGAGCATGAGGATACCATAATCAGCTTTGTTGAGAAAAATGTGATGGAAGATAACTTTACGTTTTATTTTTGGATGTTGGATGGAATGCCCGCGATTGATGTCCATTTGAGCCTAAGCGATACAAGCACTCTACTTGAGGACACAAGGGCTATAGTACTCTTCATAAGCAGAGTACTAGAATCGAAGAGATAGCGTCATTTGGTGAGGATAAAATAGTGCCTGCTAAACTTTTACGGAGATACTGGATTCGTTTCGGTGGACAGATGGCGGAAACTGCCCGCTTTCACAATGGATGTGGTGTTACCGCCTATAGTTTGGAGGATGCCCTGACTCTTATCAAAGAGGTTGCCCACATTGAAGTTCCGAGTATTGAGTGTGTGATAGAGGATGTGGATGTGTCGACATTAGATGAGCGTCATATTTTGCCAAATATCGGGATTACTACGTACAGGGGAGTTTGGTATCCTAAAATGCAGTAACGATAATGGCATTCGTATGCGGTTACAAGCCTTCTTGGATTAGTAACGGGTGAGCCAAGTATCAATGGTGGTACGCTGATTCTGTGAAAAACTCCCCGCTCACTTGACAGGGGGCAGGGCAATATGTCAGAGTCAATAATCATCCATTTGGAAGGGAGAATACCCCCGTGTTTTCACAGGCACACACCCCAAAAGCCACCTTAGCGGCGCAACTCACTCCTACTCTCACACGCCGTCTACGCACCTTCGCCATCGTCGGCTTTACCTTTAGTACGCTTCTGATAGGTACGGTCCACTCTGTGAAGGCACAAGAGAAAGACCCACCCAAAGACCAAGAGGTAAAGCCCGCTGAAGTAGTGGTTCCTGCAAAACTAAACCAAATCGCTCCTCCCGTCATCAACTTCCGAGAACGCCCCAAGGTTATGGCAGACGCGCAACGCCTTAAAAAGACGATTGCGATTGACGGCGTACCCAACGATATGAAGTGGGACACTTTTTACACCGTTACCACCGGAGTTATCAAGGGGGCTATATACTGTAACTGGGACGACGACTACCTCTATCTGGGTACACGCACGGACGGAGAGGCAAACGTTGTTTTTGATATAGATGCCAGCGGTGATGGTTGGCTACGAGGGGCAGACAACCTCGAAATTGTGGTGGAACGTATGCCAAATGCCACCACTCCCCAAGTCTCGGTGCGCCTATTAGATGCTACGAGCAACAAGGATACCGCCGTTTGGAACGAAAAGGCGTATGACCCCAAGAAGATTTTGGTGGCGACCAAACTGCTGAACAACTATCACTATATCGAACTAGCGATACCCAAAGAGATGGGCAGTATGCTTCTGCACGACGGGGTGACAATGGGAATACGCGGCGAGTTCTTCCCGCTGAGTACCCTGCCTTACACCGCGACACCGCCCTACGAGCCACACCTGCTTCTGGAAGCAAACCTAGTCGCGTCACGTGTACAGACCGCGCCGGGAATCAATCCGACCCTCACCCTCTCCGATGATAAATGCGTAGCGGGGCAGGAACTAGGGGCGACCCTTCGCCTACTAAATCAGACCGACCAGCCCGTGCCTATTAAGAGCGTGAAATGGGAAGGTGTTGGGAACTCGGTCAATGTGCTGAACTCTGTGCGGGAAGTAGCCGTTCCTAGCCTCCCACCCACCAAAGCGAGAGACCTAAAGTACAAAACCCGCCTCCCCGAAAAACTGTCGCCGGGAACCTACACCATCGCCGTAACCGCCGACCTAGACAACGGCAAGCAAGTCTACACTACGCGCACTTTTACGGTGGTAGAGCCGCTACAGGTACGAATGTATGGCGATCCCGACCCCGTTGCGATTATCGGAACTACTAAGTACGACATTGTAATCGATATCACCAGCGCGGTTCCTAGCCACATGAAGGCGGAGGCAGAGATTACTAACCTGCCTAGCGGTTGGATACTTGAGAAAAAGCGACGCGGTGTGGAGATTGACGGCGAGGACAAACGCCGCCTATTCCGCTTCCGTTGTAAACTGCCCTCTACGACTGCGGCAGGGAGTTATCCCATCGAGGCAACCGTTACCTACAAAGAGCGAACGTGGTCTTTGCGCTACATCGCGAAAGTGGTTCGCACGGATATACCCACCACTCCGCCCTCTGGGAATTAACCCCTCCTAAAAACAGATAAGGCTCACCTCCCCAAAAGAGAGGTGAGCCTTATTTTTATGAAAGCCTCTTACGAACCAAACGTCAGTTGTGGGCTAGGCACGGGGGAGTGCGTAACCAGCGACTTGCGGAACAGTTCCCCGTCTCTGTGGTCTAGAATGAGGTCGGTACAACCCGCGTAGATGTCATCTAGTTTACGGGCATCCGATTCGCACTCCTCATCAGAGGGGAAGAACTCTGCCATTTTTCGCGCCAGTTCTCTGGGGTCGGGAGTCTCTTCCAACGGATTGATGTTGATGTTTCCATGATTATCCATCGCCACGTTCGCCTCCCAAGGGAAGTAGCACATCTGGGAGAGTAGTCCTGTAATGTCGGGGGTAATAGGTTGCCGCTCTGTCCAGTTGACGTTAAGGGCGAAGGTTATTAGCCCTGCATGGGTCTCGTAGAGTTCAAACAGCGTCTCTTCGTCGGGCAGACTGAGTAGGTCAGAGGAGTGCGACATCACTACAAGGGCGAGGTTGTCTTCGTCGTCGGTGTTGTCTCCAGCCGCGAACGGGCGAATCTCCTCCTCATCAATCTCCCACCACTCCGCAAAGAGCCGTGCCAGCACCTCCGAACGCTCTCCTATCCAAAGTAGCCGATTCGGGGCGTACCCACGGTTATCCAAAAACGCCGCCGTTATCGCGATAATACGGGCAATATCGGGAAGGGGGGGCGCACAAAACGCATAGCGTTCACCGGGCATATTCGCGTCGGCGTTGGTAGCGAGCAATACCCCACGGGTCTGCACATAGTGCCACTCTCGTAGCCCTAACTCCTCACGGTCATCAAAATCGTGAACCCGTGCAAGGAGGTCACCGGTCTCTTCTCTCCACTCGTCGAGTGGTTGATTTGCGGCAGTCGCCTGTGGGGTTATCACGCTAAAAAGCCTATCTGCTTCGGGTAGGCGACGTAAAAGCGCGTAACACTCTGCCATTTTGAGAATCAACTCTACGGGTAGACCACCGTAGGTGTCGTTCAGGTTTTGCAGAATGTCGGCGCACTCCTGATACCCACCCAGTTCCATAAGCACCTGAGCGTACTCCACACTCGCGTTTTGGCTGAGTTCGCTCTGCTCTTTGCCCAAGAGTTCCATTGCACGGGCATAGAAGGGTCGCGAAATTACCGCTTGCCCCAAACGGAAGAAGCGCGTGGCGGCATCGTAGTAAGCCTGTGGGCTACTGGAGTTTTGGCGCAGATTCCGAAAAATCTGCGACTCCTCATCTTGGGGTGCCTCTATCTGCTTTCGCTCATTGAGGGGTAGAGCCTTGTACTGCTCCATCTGCTGTTGGTGTACCGCGTCTAGCAAGTTGCAAGCCGTCTCTAAGACCAAATCGGAGGTAACATCTTGCTGAAACACCATCGCCATCTGCTGAAGGGCTACGGGAATAGCCCCCTGTTCCGCAATCGCCTTGATGCGGTTAATCGCCTCTACGACTTCGGGTTTGGGCTGACTTCCTCTGGAAATCGGCTTCCCGTCGGGACCTAGAATCGCCATCAAAAAACTCCTGTTCTATCGTTACGCCCTTTGTTCAGGGCGATAAGCCTCAAAATGATACAGTACCTGACTAAGCGCAACAAGGGCGGCAGTTTCGGTACGTAGGATACGCCCTCCCAAGTTTACACGCTCTATATTCGCCTCTTTTGCACGGGATACCTCCGTATTGCTCCAACCGCCTTCCGGTCCTATCGCCATTGCTAGGCTATCGGGAGGAGTAGGGAAACGGGAAAGGTAGGTGTGCAAACTCTGTGTCGAGGGAGCAACATCGAGTAGAGACGTAGCCGCCGTTTCCCTAGCACTCCACTCCAAAAACTGCGAAAACGACATTACGGGCAGTATGCGCGGAATTCGTAGTCGCCCCGACTGCTCTGCCGCCCCCTTCGCTATCGCTTGCCAGCGTAGCAGTCGCGCCTCGCGTTTTGCGTGCGGAACCTCCACAACACATCGTTCAGTAGTTAGGGGGATAAACAGGGTCGCCCCCGCCTCTGTGCCATGCTGAACCACCTGCTCAAACTTATCACCCTTCCCCAACGCTTGCGCTACTACTAATGAGAGTTGCGGCTCTGAGTTCAGAGTAACGGCGTGATGGATGTGCGCGGTGGTGGTATGCTTCTCTATCTGCGTTATGGTTGCGTGGTAGGCGTTGCCGCTGTTATCCAGTAGGGTGAGGTCTTCTCCCACTCGCGCCCGTAGCACCCGAACCAGATGGAGGTGGTCGGTATCGGTTATCAGCGCGGTATCGGTAGAGAACTGCTCTGGCGGCAAGAAAAGTCGCACTGCGCCCTCCCTACACCGCCCAAGGATAGTTACCACGAGGTAGAGCGGGTAAGCCCTCTTCTGTAGTCTCCGCGTCCCCCGTGTTACGAAATACGAGGCACACCCAGATATCGTCGCGCTTCGTCTCTAGGTAGGTCATGCCCAACGCCTCGAACGTCTCCTTCACGCGGTCATGGTACTCCTCTACAATACCCGACGCGATAAAGATTCCGTTTGGCAAAAGGCGGGGCGGAATCGTGGGAGCGAGGTCTATCACAATCTGCGCGATGATGTTGGCTACAATCAGGTGACAGCCCTTCGCCTCCGCTTCAAAGACCTCCATCTCCTGCACCAGTACGCGCCCTTGTAGTTGGTTGTCGCTTGCGTTGCGCTCCGAAACCTCTCGCGCTAGTGGGTCTATGTCCGTAGCGTAGGCGATTTCTGCCCCTAGTTTCACCCCCGCAATGGCGAGTATCCCGCTTCCCGTTCCCACATCCGCCATTATCATACCGGGCGTAACCCGCTCCTCTAGGGCAAGCAGACAGAGGCGCGTGGTGGGGTGGCTCCCCGTCCCAAAAGCCATACCTGGGTCGAGGTTTAGCACCACCTCGTTGGGTAGAGGGGTGTACTCCTCCCAACTCGGCTGAATAACCACACGGTTCCCGATTTTTGCGGTATGGAAGTGCTGTTTCCAAGCGTCCACCCATTCGGTATCATCGGCGTTATGAAGTGCAATGGGGCTAAGAAGGGGCGGCAAGCCAAATTCAGGCAGACGGTCTAGGTGGTTTCGTAACGCCTCCACCTTTTCGTCTACCTCATCAGAGAGGGGAAGACTGCCCTGTATCTGCACGGGGTCTTCGCCTTGTAGCACTACGCCGCCGCACCCCGCATCCAGCAGGGCTTGGGTAACGGCATCGGTGGCAGAGGGGTCGCACGTAATAGTAAAAACCGTCCAAATCATGGTTGTTTAACAAAGAGAAGCCTCCCCGAACTGTTTTCGAGGAGGCTCTTTCTAAAAGAGTATTTAGTGACCAAAAAGCCTTCCAAAGAAACCTTTTTGCTCTTCGTGGTGTTCGCCAAGGGTATCGGCGAACTTCTGTAGCAGTTCTTTCTGCTCTGCACTCAGGTTTTTGGGTACAGAGGCGTTTACGCTAATGTGCAAATCGCCCACTTTGCGCCCCCGAATATCGGGAAGCCCACGCCCCTTCACCACAAACTCGTGCCCGCTTTGGGTTCCTTCGGGAACTCGCATCTCCTCTACACCCGCGACAATAGGAATCTGGATATTGCCACCAAGCGCAAGGGTTGGGAAACTCACGGGAATCGTTGCATAGAGGTCGTTACCGCGCCGCTCGAAGAGGGAGTGGTCGCGCACATGAATAAAGAGATAGAGGTCACCGGACTCTCCACCGTTTGCTCCCGCGTCTCCTTCGCCCACAATCCTCAATCGCATCCCCGAATCCGCACCGGCAGGAACCTTTACAGAACGCTCTGCGGTTTTTCGGCTTCTACCCGAACCAGAACACGTACCGCAGGGGGTGGCTATTGTCTTGCCTTTACCTCTACAGCGCGGACAGGGTTGGGTGGTCTGGAAGATGCCTAGCATAGTCTTCTGTGCAAAACTCACCTGCCCTAGCCCCGCGCACTGGAGACAGGTCTCCACGGAGGTTCCCGGTTTCGCGCCGTTGCCGCCGCAGGTGGTACAGGTCTCTAGGCGTTGGAAACGGATTATCTTCTCTGTACCGCTCGCGACCTCTTCTAAGGTGAGTTCTATGTCTTCGCGCAGGTCATCTCCGCGTACTTCGGCAGAGGCTCCACCACGCCCTCCCATAAAGTCGTCGAAGAAGTTTCCGAAGATGTCTCCAAAGTTCACGGAGCCAAATCCGGCTCCGCCTCCCGCCATGTTGGGATTTATTCCTGCTTCACCGTAGCGGTCATACTGCTGGCGTTTGGTATCGTCGCTAAGGATTTCATACGCCCCTTGAATCTCTTTGAACTTATCGGCGGCATCGGGTTCTCGGTTAAAGTCTGGGTGGTATTTTCGGGCAAGAGTGCGATAAGCGCGTTTAATCTCATCGGCACTCGCCTCTTTCGACACCCCTAGTAACTCGTAGTAGTCCCGTGATTGGGCAGCCATTGGGCGAAAATCTCCTTCGTCGTATCAACCTGTTCACAGCGAGAAAGCGTTAGTCCTCGTCGTCGTCATCGTCCAAATCGTCGTTCAACGAATCGTCGTCACCCAAGTCAACAAGTAGCCCCTGTGTATCCAGCATAAACTCGTCCATGGGGCGTACCTCTTCCTCGTCGGTAAGAAGCATCTCGTCTTCATCTTCCATACCGGGTTCGGCGTTGCGGAGGGCAGTAATGGGGTCGATACCTGCATCGAGAATAACGACAGGACCGGCTCCAATAATATCCTCTAGGCTCGGCTCGTTCGGCTTGAGGGCTTTATGGTGTGCCATAGCGGAGGGGTCTTCCACGTGCCTGGGAAGGATGTAGCCTTCCGATATCTCCTCTAGCGCAATCGTTAGCGGGTTCGGCGACTTGCTCTGCACGAAGCGGGCGGCACCGTCTTTTATCTGCCTTGCTCGCTTAGCGGCTAGTATTACCAGCGCGTACTTGCTCTCAAACTTATCTAACTTATCCGGGGAGGGGTAGATACTCATGGTGGATTGATGAACTCCTTTAGGTTCCCGCCGCTCTTAATTATCGTAGCAACTACGTATTTCAAGCGCATCGGGTTTCAAACCGTGAATCACTCCGACTATTATACCCTATTCTGAGTGTATTTGGTACGCGGGATTTTGACATTATGGTCATATCAACTAACCTTCGTTGTTTCTACCACCTTCTGTACTGCACACAAAAATCTTTCCATTTCAGTAGCTGGAAGGAACACCTCTATATCTCCCTCCTGCTCTAAGGAGAGGCACAAGCCCACAGTTGACCCCGCAACTCGTACAATAATTGTCGCGAACTGGTCATTCTCTTCGTCAAAAAACGTCATTGTTTCGCTTGTAGGTATCTGTATTACCATCTCCGATAAGGGCTAGGTATCTTCAATTCGGTGACTGTTGCCCCTATCATATCAGAAATCTCCTCTACAACCAGCAAGGCAAAGAACCTGCTTCCTAACGCCATCTGAATGCGGCTATAGTCGTGCGCCATTTCAAGCAGTGCTACAACCCATTGGGGGTTGGATTTCCAAAGTTGGTCTATACCCACCAGTTCTAAAACGTGCCCCTCACCTCTCGGAATATCGAAATCGAAACCATCCCACAATGCATTCAAGTTCACATAGCCTCTCTCTGGGGTATAGCCGAACTGCTCTTGCCACCGGAAGAGGATGTAGATACTAGAGAGCACCTCCACGAAGGGAACACAGCAATCAATTACGCTAACACCATACCCCCGATTTAGCAACCATTCGTGATAGTCGTCAAAGTCCTGCATCTTCACCGTTGCAATCCCACCACCATTAACGATTGCGTCTACGTCTCGGTTTTTCCAGTTTAACTCCTCAAAGGCTCCCATAGAATACTCTCCAAAGCAACTTCTAGTCCAAAGCGCAAAATGAAAAACTCTCGCCTAAAATGACAGGACACAGCGTCAAAAAGTCCCCTTCGTCCGCGCTCTCAATCTCTCCACACAACACAACGAACCGTAATTCGCAAAGTTGGTCTGCTGGCAACTCTGGAAATGGCACACCCACTCCTCTCTTACCTATCTGCTCATACCGCTCATGTCCCCAAAACTCCTTCTGCTCCAATAATGCACTCCACGAAGGCGGAATGTTCAGCCCCTGAAACGCACGTACTCTCAACCTATCATCATCTTCGGTAGCAATACGAACAGAGTACGTTTCGATATCGTACCGCTTGGCATATACCCACTGCTCACTATCCCAAACGCACCCCACCTGCGTACTTAGCGACTTCCATACAAGAGCAACCCACCCGCCTGTAATGGGGCTTTTAGCACAAATCCGTATGCCGATATTCCGCCTCGTATGTGACGGTACACTTTGGCACATTACGATTTCTATATCAAAGGCAGGGTATGCCCACCCCCAAACAAAGGTATCGGGAGAGATGCACTCACTATAGTCACATACTCTACAGGTAACATCTACATTGTCTAGTACTATCTCAATGTGTAGTTCGCCGATAGGTGGTAAGCACCTCAGAAAGTGATTTCGAGATAGGCAAGGTGTCTAGGGGCTGTCGAGCATGAAATAGGTGCATTTTAGTCTTCTCTGCAAAACTGCCGTCTATTGGAACAGAGCACTGTAACGAGAGTACACATCAAGGAAAGACAGAATAGCCACTCTATCCTCTAACCCGTTTCTAGCACCAAAGTACACGGTATCGGTATCAAAGCCGACACGGTACGCCCTCTCAGATTTGTCAAGATATTGGGCGATGGCTTCAAAAACACCGTCCCACTTATGGGCTACAACAGCATAATTTGCAGTGCTTCTTAACTCGTCATCTGTGTCGCTCTCTTTGGGAACACGTTGAGCATCGGGAGTGAGGTCATAAGGAGGCGCAACTACTAGCGGAGCAAAACGGCCATCGCTTACTGGGTAGACAGTTGCCACATTGGCGAAGAGTCTTAGGTCTAGCGACATCGCACAAAAAGAAGCCGTTAGTATCTCCATATCCAGTTGGGCGGTATTACAGAAATACTCCCCTCTCCTTTGGATGAGGATGGTTTCGATACCTTGAACTCCTACTACTCGGAGCCAAGCTTGCTTGGAATCCGTTATTCCAATGAGAAAGTGACTTTTAGCCTTCACCGTCTACATTTCCCGCCATATCTTTCCAGCAAAGCACAAATGGCGACGTATCCATTATCTCCTGCCAAATAGTAGGCATCTTCCCCCGCAAGATTAAAAAGAGTTGCATCTGCCCCACGTTCAAGTAACTCCAACACAACCTCATAATGACCATATTCTGCCGCACACATTAAGGCACTTTCGTTAAAGTCCGAGAGGGCATGGACGCTTGCACCGTAGTCTAATAACAACCGGACAATTTCTAAATGACCTCTCTCAGAAGCATACAGGAGTGGAGTCCAGCCTTCACTGTCTTTTGCATCCAGTGATAGGGTTTGCGTTTTGAGAAGTAGGCGCATCTCCTCAACATCCCCTTGCTCTGCTATTTTGTGGAGAGATAACTCTGTAGTCATAAAATACCTCCAACTTTGCGAGCGGCTACTTTCGCTATTCAAGGGTATCGCACTGTCGCTCCATCCCTGCATCCCTCAAACTTTGTAGTATCTTTGGGGCACTACCAGCGTACCGTAATGCCCCACAACAACAACTTTTCAATGCCTCTACCGCCCTCGCCATGCTTGCGAGCGTATCAGGTTGCTTCTTAAAAAAGCAGTGACTTTGGTTAGAGGGTTCTGCTTCTGAAAAGCCTAACAGTTCAGGTGCCTCTTCTTCTGGCAAACGACACGCTAAACAGTAACTCGGAACGCAATAGAAGTGCGATTCCACGTTTTCAGGATGGAGAGAACCCTCTGCTACGAAAGGGCTACAGGTTTCTGCTATTTGGCGGGGTGTTGCCATGTATGCCCCTGTTCTGCATCGGGGAACGCAAGGGTATGGAAGGCGGTTATATCTCCCTTTCCAAAGAACTGAATATCGGCGAAGTTTAGCAGGGTTTTCCAATCCTGTAGGTTATGCTCATGCCCTCCTTCGCGGAAATGGATACCGATACGCTCACCTGCCCCCAGAAACTCGAAGACCTCTTTGGTAGCGGAGTAGGTGCTCTGTGTGCCTTTAGGGTTTGCCCAAATATCTCCAAGTGCCTCTGTGGAGAGGAGGGCGCGGGGGGCGACTACGGCTTTCAGGGTGTGCTGGTCGAAGGGAAGCCTATCGACTTTGCCAATAAACTCGTTGAAGTGAGGCGCAAACCAGAAGGGGAAGTTTTTTAGTATGGCGGTGATGTCTTCGCATCTGCCGTTTAGAAGACGGTAGCAACCTGCCCCGCCGCAACCGGAGTTATTGGGCGCAGTAAGCGCGATTCGGGTATCGGTTGCCCCTGCTACCAGTGCCGCTTTGCCCCCGCGAGAGTGCCCTGTCACCCCAATGTGCTTTGCATCTACGTTGGGGAGGGTGAGTAGGTAGTCGATAACCCGATGATAGCCCCACGCCCACGCCGATAAGCGTCCGCCGTCGTAGTTTGGGTAGAGACGATAGACCCCTTCACGGGTTGCGTTGTCTGGTGCGACCTCCTCACGGTTAAATACCGCCAAAATGTAGCCGCGCCCCACGATTTCGCGCACAATCTCTGGCTTGATGCGCCCCCAGTTCAAATCGCCCGTAATGAGGACGGGGTGTACTCCCTCTCCTTCGGGTTGGGCTAGAAGTAGTTGAACGCTTACCCCGCCTTTAGCCCCGATAGTCAGGCGAATCTCTTGCTCGGTTCCTGCTACTCCCTCTATAGCGGTTGTAGAGAGAACCTCTGCTTTTAGAGTGCGTGGGGTGGGGGGAAGTTCGCCGTACTCGTAGTGTAGAACGGTTTTCAGTAGTGCCTTTCGTTGGCTCTCCCACTCCCGCTTAGAGCGAATACGAGTGCCATCCGAACGCAGAAACGGGTCGGGGAGTTCTGATAAGACGGGGAGAGAGTCGGCAGGAGGGTAGTTCTGTGACTGCCCCAATACGGCAAATAGCCCCAATGCACACGCTAGACTCAAGAGCATAATAGTAGCCTTTCTCTTTGCTCAACAAAGATGAAAACGATTCCGAGTTAAGGAGTTTGTACCCCGAAATTCCCCTCCTGTCAATCGTTCCAAGTATGTGAATACGGGGATGTGAGATAACACAAAGTGGTTGCTTTTAGTCAGGCTTTAACTCACCCCTTTCCAACCTTTCCCCTTCGCAAGGGAAAGACCAATGCACTGCTGAATAAAGGCTGTTTAGATGGGGTGAGGTAGTTGCCCAACATAACCACATTTGAGAGGCGACGTTCCCTCCCCTTGTAAAGGGGTAGGGCTAGGGTGGGGTGAGTGCAAACCCTCTTGCTATCTCAAAACATATCTTGTAGTTCCCACCCAGACTGGCGAAGGATAGAGGAATAGTGACGCCACTTTTCGTATATTGGCTATTATGTGAAGAGGTGATGATGATGCGTGCTAATCTCTCCCGTCTGATTACGGCATTGAGAGCCGAAACACCGCCAAAACAGATATGGCAGAAGCCCTTTGACTACGACCCCAGCCACTATCAACGGCTATGTAATCTGAATGGGAAGACTCCAACAAATTTAGATCTATGCAATTACGCCCACGATATGCTCTACGAGGTAAGCCCACTTCAGCCAGACCTGCTTTGCTATCTACTGCCCATCTGCTTGGAGGCATGGCGAGAGGATTTACTATCTAATGGAAACTCAGAGTATGGCGGTTTCATCGAGTACTTCTGGGCGGCTTTGGCTAATCGGAAGGCACTGCAAGTCCTCAATCCGAGGGAGTATGCAGAGGTTGAGACCTTTATGAAGGATGTTCTCTTGGATAGGATTGACCAAGAGGACGGGCTCCGTTTTTCTGGTATGGGGGCAAGCCCCTATATTTGGTTTGATTCACTGGGTTCTTTTTGTGTTGTCTTCCCCGCACTCTCTTCACTTTGGAAGGTATGGTGGGAGCTAACAACCATCGGACAAGCGTGCGCCGCCATACAGTACCTCTCGTGCCTACTCTATGAAGACGATAACAACCCCGTATTCTCGCCTTGGACACCCTTTGGAGGAGGTGGTACTCCAAGTATATGTGAAGTAGCGGGGCATATCTACGAGCAGGGGTGGCGTGAGGAGAATGTCGCCTTTATAAACGAGACGCTAACTGTGGAGTTTGCAGAAGACCGTTTACGTTATGCCGCACATATGGTGCAAGGCAGAGTACAAAGTGATGTGCCTAAACAGATGCTAGAGGATTTTGAGGAACAGAAGACTCTGCTGGAACTACGATTGGAAGAACTACCCTCACTTTTAGCGGCTAGTGCGATGGATATGTCCTCTTGGTCTATCTAGGTAATAGAGGCAGAACAGGCTGAAACAATCAAGTTGTAACTGTGCCTTCAATTTTTATTGCAGGAAAAAGAGGAATTTCTGTTTTTAATTGCGAATTGAACCAAAAATGTGTTTGTAATCAGTGGGAGAGGAGACCACTCCATGAAAACCGCCCCCCGCATGGAGTTTCACCGAAAGTACGCAACCACCAACCCAAAAGGCTTTACGCTGATAGAACTGCTTGTAGTGATAGCCATTATCGCGATATTGGCGGCCCTGCTCTTTCCCGTGTTCGCGCAAGCGAGGCGGAAAGCGTATAGTAGTACGTGTGTGTCCAATCTGCATCAGGCAGGAATAGCGTTTGGTATGTACACCAGCGACTACGATGGTCTCTACCCCATTGCGGTAGACCCCGCAGACCGCGACACTCCCCAGATTTGGGACGCTTTCCCAGATTTTAAGGCGCGTATCCCACAGTTGGCATGGTTGCACGAGGTACTCCAGCCCTACGTGAAATCGAAAGAGATGTTCCACTGTCCGTCGGATACAGGTATCGGTATTGAGGATTTTACTTCCATGCTTCTCAATGCCAAGCCTACCAGTTTTGGGAAGTACGGCACAAGTTATCTCTATCGTACTGAAATAGCAGTGCGCGGTTTGCACGATGGCTCTTTTGCAGACCCTGCCCGTGTTAATCTCTACATGGATGGCTCTGGGATATGGCATGGTAGCGGACCCTCCGACGAATCTATTGGAGTTTTGAACTGGTTCAAAAATAACCCCGATTTGCAAAACAGACGCTTTCATACCCTTTTCGCAGATGGTCACGTAAAGAGTTTGAACTTTCAGCAACTGGATAAACTTTGGCAAACCCCGCTCTATTAGCACGGGGCACTCCGCTTAAACTTTGGCTTTTTTCGTGGTTTTAAGCACTTACAAAATCATACAAAGGAACAGGTTGTAATCATGTCCGATTTTAATGAAAAGACCCTGCAAGGGTCGGGTAGCGCACCGCTCTCTTCCAACTTACTCCCCACTTATGTCGCCGCTCTACAGTCGCCGGAGACCTTTGCAGTCTATTGTGAAGAGATTCAGACCCGTTTGCAGAGCAACGCAAGTCAGCGTAAGCGGTTTTTAGAAGCATCTATAGATAGGTTGAATAACCTATTGGGGACGGCTTTGGCGGTTAATGACACTGCTCTCTACCACGAACTTTGGCAGTGCCGGCAGATGGCGCAACAGATGATAGAGAGTTTGGCTCAGGGAGTTCCTACAGAGGTGGTAGTACAACCAGAGATACCGGTTCCCATTATCCCTCAACCGCCCAAATTGCGCCCTCTTGATACAGTAACGGGAACACTCTCTCCTGTTCCCCCACCTCCACCCCCTGCGCCGGTGCGGGAAGCAACCTATCTTGAACCCGCCCCCGCTTTTTCACCTACCCGTCCCCCTTATGTCTCTCAAGAGGTGCGTCCATCTGTGGTTTCAGCAGAGCCGCGTGCGCCGCGCCGCTCTACGCGCCCCCTTGTGGAGATAGAGGCGGATGCGATCCGTCAGCGGGAACAACTGCGTATCTTTGTGGAAGCACACCCCCTTCGCGATTCGGCAGGGAACTTTCATATTCCGAACGCCCTGCTTATGCGTAGCCTGATGTGTCGCCAGCGCAAGCTAGAGGAGGAGGCGGGAGACATTGAAGTTGCAGAGGTGACAGACCTCCGTAACGACATCTGGGAGGTGATGGAGAAGGCAGGAGATACCGAGTACACCGTAGGGCGTGAGTACTCGTTTGAAGTGCCTCCTACGGTGTTTCAGTGGGGAGAACTGGTAGAACGTTATGAAGAGATGTCACGGGCTTTTGAGGCGTTTTTGTGGTGGCATGAGCATAGCGGCGACCTAACTTTGATGGATGTACAGCCCCTTGCGGAAGCGGTTGCCGCCATTCAGGGACGCTTTAACCGCCTTCTGTACCGCGTAAGTTCGCACGACCAGTTCCAGCAACAACTCTACGAAGACCTACGCTCGTGGGCAAAAGAGGCACAGTGCTACCTCTATAGCCTTCGCCCCAAAGTTCCCATAGACGAATTATCAGAGCGTGCCGCCACGCTGGAAGAGGCTTGGGACAAGGCGCGGCAACCCGTGCTTTTGGCAGTCCAACGTCTGAAAACCTTAGAACATTTGGGAAATCTGCTTGCCACACCGGGTTTTGGAGAGGAGCCGCACCGAGACGCGGAGAGGTTGCGTATTGTGCTACAGCGGTGTAAAGAGCTAAGGGTTCCTGCGGGAGAGCGTCGCTTGCGAGACCCACTGGTGCCTTGGGCGGCGTTTATGGAGACCGATGACGCTTTTCGGGATGTGCTTCGCGAGGTATGTGGGGAGTGGGAACGGAGATTAGATACCCAGACCCTCACCTCTGCCCCCTTGCTAAACACCTCCCTAAGCGGCTTAACCTCTGAAATTGCCAAAATACACTCGGTTTTGGGTGGCAAATGCGTTCTGGTAGTGGGGGGGATTGCGACAGAAGAGGTGAAGAGCCAACTGGCTTCGATTACAGGAGCAAGTGAGATTTTGTGGGAGAACCACCGTCCCACCGCAACCCTAGAGGACTTTGAAGCCGATATTCGTCGTGCCGATGCCCTTATTCTCTTTACACAGTATAGCCGCAAAGAGTGGCTACAGGCGCAGTCGCTCTGTGCGGTAGACGGCAAACCCTGCTATCGTGCTTTAACGGGAACCGATGCGGCGCACTTTGTGCGTAGTCTGTGCCAGCAGATAGGCTAGAACCGCTATATATCTCCCGTGTTATGTCTGTCCCACTCTCACTTCGCAGAATACTAGAAGTGAGAGTGGGTACATTTGTTAGGAGGTTGCCACACTACTCTTTTCGGTTTGGGAAGAGGAGCGCAACAGGAATGCGATGCTTCCCGCAATAATATAGCAGGTCATGGCGAACAGCAGACTCATGGTGTAGCCTCCGTGGTCGCGGGTCTTTATCTCAGCAACAATGAGCGGTCCGAAAAAGCCTCCCAAGTTGCCCACCGAGTTGATAAACGCGATACCCCCTGCAATCGCCCTCGCCCCCAACAGGTTCGTGCTAAGTGCCCAGTACGAACTTGCCGCAATTCTCTCACCTATGGCGTTCATAGCAAGCCACGATAACGTTATTGCCGCAGATTGGCTAAAGAAGACACAGGCGAGATATGCCAAGCCCCCAAAGCAGTAGCCAGCAAAGACGTGGAATCGGCGGTTTCCGCTACGGTCTGAGTGTCCCGATGCAAGTACCATTGCAATCGCCCCAACAAGCCCCGGTATGACCGTAATAGTAGCGATAAAGGAGTCTGACCACATCCCTGCGCTACGGCTCTTTAGCATCTGAGGAACAAAAGGACCTAAACCGTTACCCCCAGTAGATGAGATAAAGAAGATAAGGCAGATAACAATAACACGAGGGTCGGAGAGGAAAACTTTGGGGGAGATATGCTTTACCCGCTGACTGTTCTGCTCCTCCTTCTCGTGCCGGGCGGTTAGCCAGTCCTTCTCCTCTTGGGTGAGCCATTTTGCATTTGCAGGGGTGTTGGGGAGCCAGTAGAGAACCCCGAAGCCGAGCAGAAACGAGGGGACACCCTCCATGAGAAAGAGCCATTGCCAACTGGATAGCCCTAACAGCCCGTGCATTTTCAGCAGTAACCCGCCCAAAGGTGCGCCAATCAAGCCGACTACGGAGGTGACGGACAGAAAGCGAGAGATAACCTTTGCGCGTGAGGTAGTAGGAACCCAGTAGGTGAGGTAGAGGATGATACCGGGATAGAAGCCCGCCTCGGCAATCCCCAAGAGTACTCGCAATGTGTAGAAGTGGATAGGGAGGCGAATGAACATAAATGCCGATGAGATAAGCCCCCAAGTTATCATAATGCGGGCTATCCAGCGGCGTGCGCCTACCTTCTCCATGATAAGATTACTAGGAACCTCAAAGAGAAAGTAGCCGATAAAGAAGATGCCTACGCCCAACCCATAGACCTTATCGCTAAAGCCCAACTCTGGCTTCATTTGCAGTGCTGCGATATTGACGTTGTTTCGGTCAAGGATATTAAAGGCATAGAGGAGTGCCAAAAACGGAACAAGATAGCGGATTATCTTCTGTACGATAATCTGTTCTGTTTGGGAGTCGAGTGAACTGTCTTCTGCCGTCATAGAAGGCTTTCCGTTTCTTTGCACCTGCTACGTGCGTATTGGGGTGAGGTTTACGGAGAAGATAATACCACAGAGAAGAGTAGAACGGCACACCTCATTTTGGAAGTGTGCCGTTCTTTAAGGAAGTAAGTGTCTGTCAGACCGCCTTTTAGTGTTTGCGGCGGCGCGCACCCGCACCGAAATCGGGATAGCCTTCCGGCTCTATGCCTTGTAGAAGGTGTTCGTCGTCTACAAGATAGGGCACGAATGCAAGGCACATCTCGTCGGTGGTCTGTTCTCCCCAGTGTACGGTACGGGGTGGGTTGCTAGGGTTGTTTGGGTTACTGGTGGTGTTGTCGTACTTCGCTACGAGGTGTAAGCGGGTTCCTTTGGGGACAGCAAGGGCAGATTTGAAGTTATAGGTTATCTGCCAGTTGAAGTCCCATTTGGGAATACGCACAAGAGGAAGCACTTCGCCGTCGGGTTTTACTGCGGTGACGGTCATCTCTTTACCTAGAAGGTGCATATGAGGGGTAGAACCGAGTAGGTGAACATTACCGGGAAGGGTAAGGTCTGACTCTACAGTGTAGTCAGGTTTCCCGGGGGGAATGTTTAGAAATGGGTTGATAACGGGGGCAGTGCGTACCCGCTTATCTACCGGCGACTTCTGGAAGGTGATACCGATTTTGGTGCGGTCTTTCTCCACTTTCCCGCTCTTATGATAGTGAACTTCCATCACAATATCCGCACCTTTGGGAAGGAGTACGCCCACACCTTCGGGAAGGTTGTAGGGCTGATTACCGGGTGCCCATCCTGCAATTACGCCGGCGGGTACAATTCCCGGACCTCCGAACGACCTGTAGCCAGGAGAGGGGTCGGCGGCATCTTTTTTTCGCGCTTGTCCGCTGGTATCTAGGTATGCGATAACGTGGTGTACAATGTTACGGTCGCCCGGTTTCACCTCTACGCTCTTGATGTAACGGTCTTCACTATAACTGGTGGGAATAACGAAGCAGTGGTAGTCGTCACTTCCCGATGCTTCTAGGGTATACTCTTCTGCCATCTCTGCAACGTGGTCGGGAGTACCTGTAGACCAACCTTTGGGGAAGGTAGGAGGGGTGATTTTCTCGGAGGGATTGCCTTCGGGAGTGTTATCGTCTGCCCACTGTTTCAGTAGCCCTTTCTGCTCTTCAGTAAGGCGCATCTCGCCTTCAAAATCGCCAAAGCCGTGCTCTGCTTTCCATGGGGGCATAAATCCACTTTGAGTTACGAGGGCAAGTTGTTTCGCTCGTTTTTGTGCATCTTTAAAACTGGTAAGATTAAAGGGCGCGACCTCTCCTTCATGGTGACAGGTCGCACAGTTTTTATAGAGTATAGGGGCTATATCGCGGTTATAGGTGACACTGCCTTTGGGGCGGGTTTTGTAGGTGGGTTCTTTGGCGGTGCGTGTCTCCGCCAGTGCCGTGCTGTGGGTGCTGTTCCAAGCCCATAGCCCAGTAATACCCGTTAGGGCAACTGCGGCAAAGAAGCGATAGGATTTCATCGGCTTTGTTACTCCTTGCGAGACGAATGTTCTAATTCTCTTATACGCATTTTACCCTGAATCGGTGTCAAAAAAACAAAACTTTGTGGATATTTTCACAAATAGAAGGAGGCACTCCGTGCCGAGACGTTCTGTACTATCCCCCGAACAACTATCCTCTGCTCTTGAGGAGTTGGAAGGCTGGTGCGTTAAGGAGGGCAAACTGCACAAAGTGTTCCAGTTTCCCGATTTTATTGAGGCGTTTGGATTTATGAGCAAAGTGGCTTTGGTAGCGCAAACCATGAACCATCATCCCGAATGGTCGAATGTATATGGAATGGTACGGGTAGACCTTGTCACGCACGACTCGGGAGGGATTACGGAGTGGGATGTGACTCTCGCAAAGCGTATGGATGCTTTTGCATAACTTGCTTTGTCTCTCATGGTAGAACAGAGGCTTAATTTTTTTTAATATGCCTTTAATTCGATTTTAAGATTCCTCTACTATACTCCAAACTGTTTTATTGTCTCTTTTTAGGTGACTTATGACTACTTCTAACGACACTCACTCGACTGCCGATACACCGCAACCGCGTAATCTCCTTTCTCGGTTGAAAACCCTTGCCCCCTTTTTTGTTCTCATTAGTGGAGGCTACCTGTTCATTGCGAACCGTGCTTCTGGTCCTCCGCGTGTAGAGGCATCTGCGTTCCTTTATGAAGGCTTACTGCTTATACACCTTGTGGTGGGACTGTTGCTGTTCTTGCGCTCTCTCGTACATTTGGGGAAGTCGCTTAAAAAGGCGAAAGAGCAGAAGGGGGCAGTAGGGGTTCTAGGCAAACTTACTGGACTATCTCTTGCACTAACTCTTATTACGGGAGTTATCTATATCGGGTTTGGGTTTGGCTGGCTTCCCTTTGCACTGCGTCCTGCACTGCGTCTTACCCACGATGTAAGTACGCTCTGTTTCCTTGTTTTTGGGTTGCTTTTCGTGGTTGCAAAGGCGAAAAAGTCGGATAGTGGTGCCTCTGAACGAGTGCAGGCAAAAAGCACCGTTAAAATGGGGTTTGTGTTGGGATTGCCTTTTGTTGCGCTTCTTCTCTATACAATTTATGCCCCCAACCCTTCTAAGCAGATTGTAAATCCTGCCCTGCCCCCCAAGACCGCGTTTTTGGAGGGGGATGGTAAGGGAGGACATTTCTTTCCTGCTTCCGTACAGAGCGTGAATAACCAGTTCTTCCCTGCTGAATACTACACCGACTCGAAGTCCTGTGGTGAGAAGGGCTGTCACCCAGACATCTACGAACAGTGGACACATTCGGCACACCGCCGCTCCTCCTTCAATAACCAGTGGTACCGTAAATCAATCGAGTATATGCAGGAGGTGGTGGGAACTGAGCCTTCTAAGTGGTGTGGTGGGTGTCATGATATGGCGATACTACAGACCGAAGACCCCAAAAGCCCCGGTAAGTCGCGCTTTGACCGACCCATAAGAACGCAAATCTGGCCTCCCGAAGAGAACCCTACCGCTCATGCAGGAATAGGCTGTGCCGCCTGTCACTCTATCGTTCAGGTGAAGAGTACGATGGGGGTAAGTGACTTCACTGCGGACTATCCGCCCATGCACAAGTACCTCGATACTACGAATCCACTGATGCAGGGGATGCACAAGTTCCTAACCAAACTCGCGCCAGAGCCTCACAAAAAGACCTTCTTGCGCCCCTTCCACCGCGACCAAACCGCGAAGTTCTGCTCCTCTTGTCATAAGGTTCACCTCGACCAACCCGTGAATGCCTACCGTTGGCTACGAGGTCAGAACGAGTACGATGCTTGGCAGGGAAGCGGGGTATCGGGCTTTGGAGCCGCCTCCTTCTACTATCCCGCGGACGAAAAGACGGGGCAACCCGCTTTCAAGAAGTGCGCCGACTGCCATATGCCCAAAATCGCCTCGAAGGATGCGGGCAACAAAGGCGGTTTTGTGAAAGACCACGCTTTCCCCGGTGCGAATACCGCGCTTCCCTTTGTGTATCACGATGCGGAGATGGTAAAGAAGAATACCGACTTCCTAAAGGACAAAGCCCTCTCGATAGATGTGTTTGCGATACGGCGGCAGAAGGGCAATGCCAAAGCCGCACAACCTGTTACGGCTAAAAACCCCAAAGCAGGGATAGCGGATACTCCCAAAGCGGCGAATACTGTCTTCGACCCCAACGCGACCAACATCGTGGCAGGGCAGGGGTTTGCGGCGGAAGAGGAGATTAGCAATCCCATTAACCGTGGGGGTAAGGGAACTGCTTTCCGTCGTGGTGAAAGCCCATTGGTAGAGGTGGTGGTGCGTACCTTGAAACTTGGGCACGCCTTCCCCGGTGGAACAACCGATGCCTTCGATATTTGGGTGGAGATGGAGGCGAAGGACGAAACGGGTAAAACCTTCTTCCATAGCGGAACCTTGCAGTGGAAAGACGGTCCGGTAGACGCGGCGGCAGAGAAGTACCGCTCATTGGTTATCGACGGAAATGGTAATCGTATCGACAAACGGAACGTGTGGGCGTTGCGCTCGGTGGTCTATGCGAAAGCGATACCGCCGGGAGCCGCCGATGCGGTTCACTTCCGTATTCCTATTCCCAAGAACGCGGGGAAAAAGGTGACGCTGACCGCAAAACTGAACTACCGCAAGTTCGACTTTATGAACAACTTCTGGGCGTTTGCAGGGCGCACCGCCGCCGACCCCGCACCGGAACTTGCCTCTGCGGCTTACCGTTCCAATAAGTCGGCGAACCCGCATCCCGATGATAACAGCCTACCGCTAGGGTTGGGATTAGGTAAGAAGCCGGGTGAGCCTATCGCACACGGCGGAGACCTTCGAGACCCGATAATGGACGCGAACATGGAAATCGTTTCAGGAGAGATTAAGAACGAGGTTCCCGCGCTACCCATAACGGTTATCGCAGAGAGTACAGTCAATGTGCCGGTAGTGGGCGAGAATGAATCTACCGACACGCCCGCGCAACCTATGGACGATAAGAAAGACCGGGTACGCTGGAACGACTACGGTATCGGGCTACTTTTGCAAGGCGACCTCAAAAACGCGACTTACGCCTTTACTCAGGTAACAAAAGTATCTCCCAAGTGGCCCGAAGGCTACGTGAACATAGGGCGTGTGCGCCAAGTAGAGCGCGATACTCCTACCGCGAAAGCCGCCTTTGAACAGGCTTTCAAGCTTTACGACGCAAACCCAACCCCTATGACGCGCTATCAGAAGGCACGCGCACAAAACTTCTATGCCCAATCGCTCTTTGATGAGGGGAGTATAGACGACGCTTTGAAAACACTGGAGCAGGTACGTGAGGTGTTCCCTGATGACCGCAACGTGCGAAACTTTACTGGGTCACTCCTCTACAGGCTGGGACGCTATGAAGAGGCGATAGCCCACTCGAAGCACTCTTTGAGTATTGAGCCGGAGGATATTGCGGCGCACTACAATCTGATGCGGTGTTACCGTGCCAAAGGGGACTTGCAACAGGCAAGCACCTACGAATACTACTACAAGCGGTTTAAGGCGGACGAGACCAATACCCGCATTGCGGGCGAATATCGACGCAAAAACCCGGAAGACAACAACCTTGCTCAACCTATTCATGAGATAGGAAATGCCGTCTCGAAACCAAAACCCAAGTGGCTACTCGACTACGAGCGTCGTAAAGCACTGATTACCCTTAAAAGCGGTATTGGAAGGCATTTGGCGGGTGTTTGGGGACTACCGCAACCTGTACAGCAAGAGGTTGCACGTGCTTCCAAGTCGCGGCGAACACAGTAACCCACCCCTGTCCAACACCCATTGCCCTTCGCGAAGTTGAGAGGTGGGGAGGGATTTTAGGCTGATATTGCAATATAACGCAAAGTGAGTGCTTGTAGTGAGGTTTGGTACTCACCCCATCCTAGCCTTCCCCTTAACAAGGGGAAGGAACGTCGCCTCTGAAAAAAGGCGGTCTCACTCTCAAAATGAAGCAGGGATGAGGGCATTGCAAGTCTCCACCTTGTTAAGGGGGAGATTTAGAGGGGGTGAGCCGCCTATCAGTTTCGCATACCTTAGCTATCTGAAAACTATTTAGGAGACTCCTTTTTCCATGAGAAAATTTTCAAACCGTGTGTACTTCGCTCTTCTGGTGTGCGGGTTCATTCTTTCAGGGTGTACTAAACCCCAAGCACCTACCGAAACCCCAAAGCCACAAGAATCTACCAAAAGCACAGGGGTTGCCTTTGAGGACGTGACCAAGAGTGCGGGCATAGACTTTAAGCACGTCAACGGTGCCTTTGGTAAGAAGTGGCTACCGGAAACGATGGGAAGCGGCTTGGCATGGATAGATTACGATGGCGACGGCTACCCTGACTTATTTTTGGTGAACGGGAGAGAGTGGACAGCGGAAGAGAAGGCGAAAGCAAAATCTATCTCCATTACACCTCCCGCCGGAGCAACCTGTAAACTGTACCACAACGAGCGTAATGGAACTTTTAAGGACGTTACCCAAGCCGCAGGGTTAAATATCACCATGTACGGTATGGGGGTCTGTGTTGGCGACTACGACAACGATGGAAACCCCGACATCTATGTAACCGGTCTAGGGCGCAACTACCTGTTTCATAATGAGGGCAACGGCACTTTCAAAGAGGTCGCAGGGGTAGCAGGGGTACAAGACGGTGGTTGGAGTACGAGTTGCGCGTGGGTAGACTACGACAAAGACGGCAAACTCGACCTCATTGTGGCGCACTATGCCCAGTGGACACCCGAAAAAGATATTCCCTTCCCTCGTAACGGACACCCTACCTACGGAACCCCCGGTCCTTACAATGGAGACCCACTACGCCTCTATCACAATGAGGGTAACGGCAAGTTCAAAGACGTATCCGAACAGGCGGGGATTCGTAAAAACGCGGAGGGGCGTGCGCTACAAGGCAAGTCGCTGGGTATCGCTATCTGTGACTACGATATGGATGGCTACCCCGATATTGCCGTAGCAAACGACACTGAGCCCAACTACCTACTACATAACCTGAAAAACGGAACCTTTAAGGAGATAGGGGTCGAGACCACGATGGCGATTCCGGATAACGGTATCGCACGCGGCGCAATGGGGATTGATGCTTGTGACTACGACAATAACGGAAAAGAGAGCCTGATTATTGGGAACTTCTCGAATCAGGGATTGAACCTCTACCATAACGAAGGGGCGGCTTTCCGCGATGTGAACGGTCAGACGGGGATTCTCAAAGCGACTCTGCTCTCGCTTACGTTCGGCTGTTTCTTTATGGATTTCGATAACGACGGCTGGCGCGACATCTTTATCGCAAATGGTCACGTAGACGACGATATTCAAGAGGTTCAAAAAACGGTAGAATATGCAGAGAAACCGCACCTCTTCCTCAATACGGGCGGCGGCAACTTTACCGAAGTCACCGACCAAACGGGCGCGGCAATGACCCAAAAGTACATCGCACGAGGCGCGGCGTATGCGGATTTTGAACTGTCGGGGCAGACCGGTATCGCAATCTCTACCAACAACGGACTCGCGCATCTGTTCCGCAACACCACCGAGACCGCCAATAAATCGCTTAGGTTGGAACTAGAAGGTACAAAGAGCAACCGTAGCGCAATCGGGGCGTATGTCCGTGTGAAGTGCGGCGACAAAACGCAGACCTACGTGGTGAAGAGCGGCTCTTCTTACTGCTCTCAAAGCGAACTGCCGCTTACGATTGGGGTAGGGACGCAATCAAAGGTCTCTGCGAGTATCGTCTGGCCCTCCAATGAGAAGACGGAACTCGCCGACTTGGAGCCGGGACAGATATATCATATTGTAGAAGGTACGGGGATAAAGGACAAACGCCCCTTTGGGCAACCCCGCGCAAAGAAGTAGTTGAACCACCAAACCACCATCGGGCAGAGAAGGCTTAGGGCTATCCTTTTGGGGACAGGGGTCTTCTCTGCCCTCTGTTTTACCCTTTTTCCCTTCTGGGCAAAGCGCATTATGAAGCCCGCTATGGAGCGTGACCGCCTAGAAGCCCCCCTCCAACATGGGACAGCCGTTATTGCCGTCTATGTTCCCGCCAGAGATGAAGAGAGCGCAGGACGCTACTATCCCACCAAAGTGATGGTGCGCTTTATGGGGCAGGTGCTAGAACCCCGTGACGTGCGCGATGCCGAAACGCTCCACATAAACCAAACCGTAGCGATATCGTATCGCATTGGGAAAAGCGGCAAAGTGTATGTAGATACGGCTAAAGCGTTAGGCAAGGCAAAGCAGTAGAGTATTCTTTTCTAACTTGTATGTGGCTTTTACGCTTCTACTCAAAGGGGTGGCTTGTCGTCAGGTTTTAACCCCTTTCCAACCTTACCCCTTCACAATGAGCAAGGCGAATGCACTGTATTCTGAGGGACTTTCTACAGTGTGAGATAATAATTTTATCGGACGATTTTAGAAGGAAACTCATTCTACTAACATTGCTTACATGGAAAGTAGCAGAAGCTACCGCTTATTGTTGGAGAGGTTGATGATGGTACGGGCTAGTTCCTCGGCATTATGGCGCACGAGGTCGGTTTCGTTGATGTAGTTCCCCGTAATAGGGCGGTATCCTGCACCCTTTATGCGGTCTATGTCGTTCACGACTAGGGTAGCACCAGACTTCTTGTAGCGGTCTAGCCTCTCTTGGGCGGGTTCTGAGGTGTTGATAAGTACATAGTCGAATATGCGTTGCCCGGCATGGCGTTCGATGGTGTCGATATGGTCGAAGGCAGAGAAGCCATCGGTTTCGCCGCGTTGGGTCATTACGTTGCAGATATAGAGTTTCTTGGCTTTGGAGCGGCGTATGGCGGCGGGGATACCCTCCACCAG
>OMJJ01000327.1 GCA_900299305.1 bacterium
CGCGAAAGCGTGGTTATGCTCGTTATGCGCCGCAACCGACTCGGTGACGAGTCGCGGCGGCAAGAGCGTACTATTAACGACCTCCGAAGTAAGATTGAGATTGCAGAGCAGTCGAACCGTGAGCAGATAGCCAACGAACTCCGCAACGAACTCGCCAGCCGCGAAGCCGAATACGGGCGTGTGCGTCAGCAACTTATCGAAGCGGAAGTAGAGGCAGAAGCCGCCAAGTCTCGCCTTCCCGAAGAAGAGGCGCGTTTGGCACAGCAACTAAACGACCTGCAAGGGCAGTTTATGCGCCTCAGCAGTGCTAACGCGGAGAGGGCGATAGATAACGAATTTAGCCGCGCCGAGCAGAAGCTCCTTAATTTGCAGAGCGAAGCAAGTGCACGGAACGAACTTACCGGAGGCAGTGCCCCCTCACTTCCCAAAGCCTCTCATGAAGAGACTGCCGAAAAGCAACTACAAGAGATGGAGGCACGGCTTGGCATGGGCGCACAACCCCCTACCGCGCCGCAAGCCCCACAAGTTCCCCAACAAGCCGACTTCCTCGAATTCGATGCGCCCCCCGCAAAGCCTAGCGCAGAGATACAACGTCCGCCCCTTGCGATTATCTCCGACCCCGAACCCGAAATGGAGACTGTACCCGATGGAGGAACCGCAGAACTTCCCGCCGTTGCAGTGGAGTCTGTTGAAGAGGTTATCGCAGAAGTACCCTCTGAGGAACTCGTACAGGAGGCAGTGGCAGAAGAACCGATAGCGGAAGTAGCCCCTGAAGAGGAACTGATTGTAGAAGCGGTCTCTGTTGAAGAGGAGGCTGTAGTAGAAGCCGTAGAGGAGCCAAAGACGGAGGCAGTTGCAGAGCCAACAGCAGAGCCTATAGAAGAGACAGAAGCCCTTGTTGACGAAGAGGAAGCCCCTGCTATAGAGGTTGCTCCCACTGTTGAAGAGGTGGTTGCGGAGACCTTTACGCACTTTGCACCTACTCCTGAACCCCCTGCTGAAGCACTCGAAGAAGACGAGGCAGAGCCGGAGATTGAGGACGTAGCAGAAGAGGTTATAGAAGCGGAGGTCGTTGTGGAGCCAGAACCGACTCCTGCCCCCGAACCCCAAGCCGCCCTTCCCGCAGATTGGCAGATAGTTACTCAAACCAAAGGAGAGTCCAACGCTATGGACACAGAGCGTCGTGTGCGTGTTGCCGCTATCGGAACCGGAAGCATCTTCCGAGGGGCGCACCTTCCTGCCTACCCCGAACTCGCGCAAGCGCAGATGGTCGCGTTTTGTGACCCCGATCCCAAAGCGCAAAAACTGGTGATGGAGCGGTTTGCCGCCCTTACAGAAGCCCGTATTGAGAAGGCAAAAGACCAAAAAGACACCGCAACTATCGAACGCCTACAGCGCGACCTCGACTCTGTGCGCGTCTACGAAGACATACAAGAGATTATCGAGCAGGTAAAACCCGACCTCGTAGACATCTGCACCCAACCTGTGCTACACGCCCCGCTCTCCATTCAAGCCCTCGAAGCCGGTATCAATGTCATGTGTGAAAAGCCCATCGCCCGTAGTTGGCTAGAGACTATTCGCCTGAAAGAGGCGGTGAAGCGTAGCGGTAAAATCTATCAGCATAACGAAAACTGGCTCTTTGATAAAGACTACTACACCGTTAAAAAACTGATTGACGCGGGTGCTATCGGTGAACCCCTCCTTATGTTCCTTGCTACCGCTCATGGCGGACCCGAAGGCAACGGCAAGTTCTGGAACTCGGAGATGGGCGGCGGTGGCGCACTCCTCGACAACGGTATTCATGCTATCGGTGCAGCGTGGTACATGAGTGGGTTAGAGAAAAGACCCACCCTCGTCAAAGCGGCAGACCCCTTCGGTATGTCGATTCGGATGCCCAACCGTATTGTGGATGGTAGGCTACAGCGCGTGACTGTAGACGACGACGCACATATCCTTATCCGCTTTGAAGACCCCGACAGCCTCGCATGGTCTACCGCGCACGTGGAAGGCTCTTGGAGCCACCGCGATTCGCCAGACACCGCCGTTATCGGAACCACAGGGCGCATCGTATTCGAGCATAAGGAGGGGCGCACCTACGCCGTCGTATACGACTCCTACGAAAACGTCGCCCGACGTATAGAGACCAGTGGCCCCACATGGCAGTTCTGGCCCTCCTCGTTCTATGGCGAGATACAAAATATGGTGGAGTGTGTGCGCCTTGGCGTTCCCTCTATAATGACCGCAGATTTCGGCTCCGAATGTTCCGCAGTGGTAGGCGCATCGTACCTCTCCCAACGCTTAGGGCGACGCGCTATCACCGTAGACACCTACAAGGAGTTCGCATTAGAGATTGCAGGGAGATACCCCAACGACCCCAAAGCCGCAGATGATGCACTGATAGAGGCACATCTTTCGGCAATTAGGGGCTAGATTTTTAGGGAGTTTTGATAAATGGCAACCATTCGTCAGATACGGCAACGTATCAAAGTCGCGAAAAACATTCAACAGATAACCAAAGCCATGAAGATGGTTGCGGCGGCACGCCTTAAACGTGCTCAAGATAGAGTTCAGGCGGCGCGCCCCTATGCCGACACCATGCGTGAAATGATGACCAGCCTCGCTAGTGCTGTTGGGGGTGAAGTTCAGCACCCTCTGTTGGCAGTGCGTACTCCGCGTAACTATGGCTTTCTTATCATCACCTCAGATCGTGGTTTGGCAGGCTCTTACAACTCGCAGATGCTACGCCGAGCATCCGAAATCTTGCGCGAATACGACCCCAACCGTATTAAACTCTATCTCATTGGACGTAAGGGAATACAGTTCTTCCGCCGACGTGGGTTTAATATCGTGTCGGAGTTTCAAATCAACAGCACGGCGGTATCTTTTGCCGAAGCGCAAGATATTACCCGCACCATAAGAGCCGCCTTCGAGAACGAAGAGATAGACGAACTGATTCTGCTCTATACCAAGTTCCGCTCTGCTATCTCCCAAACGGCTACCGATGTAAAACTGCTTCCCATTCAGACTCCTGAAGAGGAGACTACCGCCGCACCCAGTAATGACAACGACTATATCTTCGAGCCGGAAGCGGAAGCACTGCTCCACGCGCTACTACCGCGCTATCTGGAGGGGCAGGTCTATCAGGCTCTACTGGAGTCGGTGGCGAGTGAACACGGGGCGCGTATGACCTCCATGACCAACGCAACCGAAAACGCGGGTAAAATGATTTCCTCCCTCACCCTACAGATGAACCGCGCCCGACAAGCCAACATCACACGGGAGATTTCGGAAATCGTGGGAGGCGCGGAAGCCCTCAAGGGGTAGAAGGTCTGCAATGCCAGAGATACCCTTCACCAAAATGCAAGGAGTCGGCAACGATTTCGTGGTACTGGACGGAAGACAGTACCGCGAGGATTGGAGCCGACTCGCTCTGTCTTTATGTGACCGCCATAAGGGAGTGGGGGCAGATGGCTTACTGGTGCTCACCACCTCCCAAGTCGCCGATTTTCAGATGGTAATGCTGAACCCCGACGGTACTTTCGATGTGTGCGGCAACGGATTGCGCTGTTTGGCGCGTTTTGCGTATGAGCAGGGCATCGTCTCACGCTCTCAAATGACGATAGAGACCCTAGCGGGGGTGCGTCACGCCCGTATCTGCCTCGACCCCAACCGAGAGGTAGAGCATATCTCCGTAAAGATGGGGCAACCCTGCTTTGAACCCGCCGTGATTCCTGCCCACCTCGAAACTCCGCTGGATACCCTCCTCCCACTTGCAGAGGGGGAGACCCTTTCCATTACTGCCCTCTCTACCGGCAGTACCCATGCGGTGACTTTTGTACCGCAACTCCCAGACGACGCAACCTTTCTGCGTATCAGCCCCCAAGTAGAGAACCACCCCCTCTTCCCTGAGCGTACCAGCCTGATGTGGTGTGCGGTAGAGGGTGATAACCGCTTACGGCTTAGGATTTGGGAGCGGGGTGCAGGAGAGACATGGGGCTGCGGTACGGGCGCGTGTGCCGCAGGGGTCGCGGCGCTTCTCAAGGGCTACGCCTCCGATAATCAGCCTGTCACGGTTATCAGTAAGGGGGGCGAACTCCAGATTCGTTGGCGGGAGGGCGAAGAGATTGAGAAAACCGGTCCCGCCGTAACGGTCTATAACGGTACTTATAGCCCTACCTTCTAATCTCCGTCTCGTTCTACGTACCCGTAAAGGAGAACTCTCCTGAAACAGAGAGAACAGCGACAATTTATCCTCACGTTCCTAATCCCGCCCACCCTCCTCTACGTGATATTTGTGGTCGTCCCTGCCCTGAACGCTCTGCGCTATAGCCTTACTCGTTGGGATGGGTTAGGGGAACCCGTATGGGTGGGTCTACGCAACTTTATCAGCATCTGGCAGTCGGGTTCCGTATTTATCAACGCGCTCAAACACAACCTCTTTTTGATGTTTGTGCCGGGGCTATTTGTTCTCACGCTTGCCCTCTTCTTCGCCTATACCATTCATCAGCGCATACCGGGGGCGCGGCTCTTTCGCGTCGCTTTCTTCTTCCCCAATATCATCAGTTCTGTCGCGATTGCCCTGCTGTGGGTGCTTATCTATAGCCCCACTAAAGTTGGACTGCTGAACAACATTCGCCTCTTCTTCCATCACCTCTTCTCCCACCGCCTCTTCTCCCATATTCGCCACTTCTTCCATGCCCCTGAGGCTTACCCCTTCACCGCTTACCCCTTTACCGAGAGTAGCCACCTGCTCTGGGCGGTTGTGCCTATGATGATATGGAGCGCGACGGGCTTCTATATGGTGTTGTTTCTCGCCGCGATGGAGAACATTCCCGAAACCTACTACGAAGCCGCCCGACTAGATGGAGCCACCGCTACACAACTATTCTTCCGCATTACCCTACCGCTAATGTGGGATGTGCTGACTACGGGGATTATCTTCCTTGTGGTGGGAGGCTTGAAGGTCTTTGATGCGATATGGATAATGGAGAACAGCCACCCCAACGAGAAGACCCACACCCTCGCGACGCTGATGTACACCAAAGTCTTTGAGGAGTATAATATAGGGTATGGTACAGCGATTGCGGTACTGCTTTTTGTGCTGGTGCTACTGGCAACCCTGCTTAGTTTCCGCCTTCTGCGCCGTGAGCGGTTGGAGTATTAGTCGATATTCCATATCCGAGAGGTAATTTACTAATGTCAGACATCTCCCCGATAATGCGTACTGTTCTCACTAAACTCTATAACTCTTGTCACCCACAACAGCCTGCCTTGCCAGCACAATATTATGACCTTACTCAAGTTCGTGGGGGTGGAGCATTCATTCGTAAATTTCGTGATGATTTGGACTTGGCGAATCAAGGCTTTCTCTGTCGTCTGTTTTCAGGGCATATCGGAACCGGCAAATCCTCGGAATTGCAAGAGCTACAAAAGCAGTTACGTGAAACCTCTCCGATGGATAAACGGTTTTTTCCAATACTGATAGACATGGAGCAGTTTATAGATGCATACGATGCGGGTATTCCCGATATACTATTGGCAATAGTTGCAGAGATGACTTTTCAACTCGAAGAGGCACACATTTCGGTTAGCGATAATATCGTCAAGCAGTGGTGGGGTCGCATAAAAGAGACTTTTACTACTCCATTGGGAACGGACAATGTTGAGGTTAGTGTAGGTATATTCAAAGCTCGCATCGCCTCTCTCTCCAAAACCCCCTCTGTTCGTAGCAAAATGCGGGAGAGCATGGAACCGTTATGCAGTGTTCTCTTGACCGAAGTAAACCTGTTTTTCGAGGATGTACGTAAAACACTCACAAATCTTGGGACTGAAGAGAAATATACAGATTTTGTCCTCCTCTTCGATAATCTTGAAAAAATAGAGCGTTTTGGAGGGCAAGAGGAAGGAGAAACTTCTCATCGTTTCTTTTACATTACAAATGCGAATACCCTCAGAAGTTTACAAGCACATATCATCTATACCGTTCCACTACAGCACCTTCGAGCCAATCTTGGTGAGTTGAATGGTCTCTATGGCGCAACATCCTTTGTTTTGCCTATGGTAAAAGTGCGCGAACGTGCTAATCTCGACAACCTCTACGAACCGGGCATTGAGTGTATGAAAGGATTGTTACGTCAAAGGCTACCTAAGACACCAAAGGTAACATTGGAAGAGTTTTTTACAAATGAGGGGTTGAATGTGCTTATCAAATATAGTGGGGGAGATGTTCGCGATTTTATGGTGTATGTTCGAGATGCCATTTCTATGACAGACAGTCTACCTATTTCAGAAGCAACCTGCTACCAAGCACTAAGAGGAAGTATCTCCAATATCGCTCCTGCTGTCTCTTTCATTCCGGGGAGTTGGGAGGCTTTAGCACGGCTAGATGTTGATAGCCAACAGTCTGTAGATGTTTTTGACCAAACTTATAGTGAGTTGCTTCGCCAAAGATACCTTATGGAGTATATCAACGGTGGTGAGGGAGGAGGATGGTTTAGCGACCCTACTCCGTGGTATGCCGTTCATCCTATTATTCGTGAACTACCTCAGTTCAAAAGGAAACGGGATAGTATTAGGCAGACAATGTGATGAGTACGGACACAGATTTTTGGAATCCAGCCCCTCCCATGGCAGAAGGTAATGCGGAGGCTCTCAAACTCCTCACACGCTCTTTACGCATGGAAGAGGGGTTCGCACTCTATTTTGTCCTCTGTAATAGTGGCAACCTGCGCCGTGAAGCCATAGAGCAGGTACGGGAGGAGATGGAGCGGCTACGCCCCGGCTACTGGATAATGGAGCTACCCCTTTCCACAGAGGTAGACCACCTCCACCACTCTCTGCTTGCCACTGTGCGCCCTCCGTTGCCGAACGCCTTCCTTGTCTATGGCTTGGAAAACGGGATAGCACAAGGGAAAGGGAGAGAGTCGTTTCTTCTACTTAACCTAAATGCAACCCGTAACTCCTTCATAAAGGACTATCCTTGCGCTTTTGTCTTCTGGATACCAGGGTATCTCTACCCCGAAATGCTCGCCGCCGCCCCCGATTTCTGTTCCGTTAATTCTGGTATTTACAATTTGGTAGAAGCAGAAAAACCCGACCAAGCCGTGTTAGAACAGATTACTTCTGGAGACTATACGGGCATTTTAGGGCTTTCTATTAAAGAGCGTGAAGAGCATCTACAACGCCTAACTCGCCTTTTAGAAGAGTACCACGCCCTACCCGAAAAAGAGCGGGATTTACTTGCGGAAGCACGGATTTTGAGCCAGATTGGAACTATTCATAGGGGAGAGGGTGATTTTGTTGCCGCAGAGAGATGTTATAAGGAGATGTTAGAGATTTTGAAGCAATCCTTACCGCCCATGCACCCTTATACTGCGACTGCGCTTAACAATCTTGCATCATCACACACAGATCAAGGACGTTATGGGGAGGCTGAACTCCTTCATAAAGAGGCGTTGGAAATACGCAAACACTCTCTTCCTGAATGGCATCCTGATATTGCTATGAGCCTCGATAATCTTGGTCAAACATACGTTACCAGAGGCTTCTATAGTAAAGCGGAATCTTGTCATTTAGAAGCACTAGAAATACGTCTGCAAACTCTTCCTAAAGAGCATTCTGATATTGCAAATAGCCTCAATAACCTTGCGTGCGTCTACTCTGATCAATACCGTTTTTCTAAGGCGATACCCCTGATGATCGGGGCACTAGAAATATATAAAAAGGCACTTCCCATAGGACATCCCTACATTGCGGCTAGCCTTTCTAATACTGCAACTTTGTACATGAAACAAGGGCGTTATGCAGAGGCAGAACCTCTCTTTATAGAAGCTGTACAAATCGCTGAGAAATCCTTAGTACCCAATCACCCTGACACTCAACTGTACCGCCGTAATCTCGCGAACCTACACCAAGCCATGCAACTACCCAAAGGAAACCCCTAGCCATGCCCACCCCCAAATTCAACGTTAGTAGCGGGATACGCTACGTGATTCTAGTGGTGTATCTTGTGGTAGTGGTGTTTCCTTTGCTGTGGGTCTTCTATACCAGTGCGAAGAACACTCAAGAAATCTATAATCAGCCCTTTGGCTTACCCAAAATCATCACGCACCCAGACGCGCAAAGCCTTGCTACCCTGCAAACCAACTACCGCCGTGCGTGGGTAGATAACCACTTTGGTATGTATTTTATCAACAGTATCAAGGTCGTGAGCATTAGTTTGGGGGGGATACTGCTCTTGGGAAGCATGGCGGCGTATGTTCTCGCTCGTTTCGAGTTTCGGGGGCGCAACTTTCTGTACTACCTGTTCCTTAGCGGTCTGCTTATCCCCATGCAACTTATTCTCATACCCCTCTTCTTCCAGTACTCCAGCATGAGCGAGTTTCTCACACGGACGTTTGCCCCGCTTGCGCGTTCGCTTGGAATGGGAGAACTCACCGTCTCGCTACACGACTCCCACGAGGGCTTGATACTCATCTATATCGCCGCAAGCCTACCTTTTACCGTCTTCACTCTCACCGCGTTCTTCCGTACCCTGCCTAGCGAGATTCGGGAAGCCGCCCAGATAGACGGGGCAAGCGAGTACCGCATCTTCTTCTCGGTGATGATGTCGCTGGCAAAGCCGGGCTTAGTGACCGTCGCTATCTTCAATTTTCTGGGGCTTTGGAACGAGTATCTCTTCGGACTCGTCTTTCTTAATAACAACGCCCTCAAAACCCTCCCGCTAGGGCTTGCCAGTATCGGGATGCAGGCGCAGTACAAAAGCGATTTCGGTCTGCTCTTTGCGGGGCTAGTTATCGTCATGTTGCCCACGCTTGCCGTCTACTCCTTCCTGCAAGAGAAACTCACCCGCGGTATCACGGTGGGAGCCATTAAAGGGTAGGACACCGTTCAAAGGAGAAATCGCTATGCCCATCTACGAATACCGTCCCTGTTCCGGCGACTGTGAACTGTGTCATGGAACCCTGCGGCTTATGCAGAAGATGAGTGCCGAACCGCATAAGATATGCCCCTACTGCCGCCAAGATGTAGAGCGCGTTTTTGGGGTTCCCCAACGCCATATTATGAGCCGCAACGACATTCTAAAGGATAGTAAGGTTGCTAATGCGGGGTTCGCGAAGTATGCCAAATCGGAAGAGGGCAAGTACGAACTGGTAGCAGGTCCTGACGACGCACCTCGCACCTTTGAAAAAGGAGTCGACATCAAAGACCCTCCCTCCTAGTTGTGCCGACCTCAGAAAGCAGAACGTAATGCCGAAACCCGTCTTTTTCTACTCGAACACCTTCCTAAAGTACGACATGGGCGCACAGCATCCCATGAAACCAGAACGCCTTTTAAAGACCTTTGAACTGCTGAAAAGTTATGGGGTCTTTACAGAGGCGATTGAACTTGCCGAACCCACCCCCGCCACCGCAGAGGAGGTACTCCAGACCCATGCCCCCGACTTCTTAGCCGCTCTCGAAAAGGTGAGCAGTGGTGGGCGCGTCGCCCAAATCCACCGCTACGGCTTGGGGGGCGGTGACAATCCTATCTTCAGGGGGATGTACGACTCCGCTCTGCTCTATACAGGAGGCTCTTTGGATGCGGCACAAGCGGTGATGGACGGCGCAAAGGTGGCTTTTAATATCGCGGGAGGGCTACACCATGCTCACTACGACTGTGCCGCCGGTTTCTGCGTTCTAAACGACTGCGCGGTAGCCATTAGGCGGCTTCGCCAGAAATATGGTAGGGTTGCTTATGTGGATATAGACGTACATCACGGCGACGGGGTGCAGGAGTTGTTTTACGACGACCCTACGGTACTCACCATCTCCTTACACGAGAGCGGTCGCACCCTCTTTCCCGGTACAGGCTTTGTGAATGAGACGGGAAGTAAGGGAGGGGAGGGGTACAGCATCAATCTGCCATTCGCGCCGTATACCACCAACGACGTTTGGCTGGAGGCATGGCGCACTGGGGTACTACCCCTACTACGAGCCTTTGAACCCGAATCGATACTGTTGCAACTTGGTGCAGATGCCCACCTACGCGACCCTCTCGCACACGTCTGCCTGACGACGCAGGGCTGGATTGCCGCGGTGCAGGATGTGATGGCTCTCAACGTTCCCATTGTTGCGGTAGGGGGTGGGGGCTACAATATGACCACCGTACCCCGAATGTGGGCGTTGGCTACGGCGACCCTTGCTGGGCTGACCCTCCCCGATGACGTGCCCACATCCTACGCCTACCGTTCGGATATGCCCACCCTCACCGACCATTTCGACGTAGAAATCCCCGCAAAAGAGCAAAGCAAGGTAGAGGCGTTCGCAGAGGAGTCGGTTTCTGAGATAAAAAAGAGACTATTCCCCGTTTTTGGTCTCTCAAAATGAACTTTCGATGCCCACGCACGTCTATCTTCTTGACGCATTGAAACCCTCTTGTAATTAAGCGAACAGAGACCTCTTACTCTGTTCGCCTTTTTTTGTGCCGAACCTAACCCTCCCCAAAAGGGACAAAAAAATAATTTTCCATTTTTGCAGGGTGAAGAAGGATTCTCAGGATAAATGCGGAAACCTTAATATAATCTTAATACTTCTTCATGCCTTCTTAACCTGAAAACGGTATACTACCATTGGTTGTGAGGAGATGAGTGGGGTAGTTGTACCCCTGATAGAAGTACTAGGAGCTACTTGTATCTATAGAGAACCTTTTTGTGAGGCTTGTGAGGAGTTCTCTGTATACAAGAGTAAGGAGCGGTGAAAGAACCCTCCACTTTGCGGCTTTAAACGGTGTTTGGCTACTACTTTCCTGTAGAGGGATAGCCGAGCCATGTTCATGCCTCACATCACATTTTGCTAATTTTGCACAGCACAGGAGGAAGTTATGAAACTTCGTCAAAAGAGCGGTTTCACCCTGATTGAATTGCTAGTGGTTATCGCGATTATCGCAATCCTAGCGGCGATTCTTTTCCCCGTATTCGCACAAGCCCGTGAGAAGGCACGTGCCGTATCTTGCCTCAGTAACGTAAAGCAGTCGGGGCTTGCATTTGCTATGTATACCCAAGACTACGATGAGGTCACTCCTTGTATGGGTTTTGGGCGTGAGTGGTGGACGAACCTCTATCCCTACACCAAAAACCTAGATATGAACTACTGCCCAGACCGTAATGAGGGGGACGATGACCGCGCTCCTCTCGGTAGCTCCACTCACCTTATCCTCAATCGCTACTCTGGCTACGGCTACAACTGGGGGCCTGTTGGTTGGCGCGGTGGTGGTCTGCTAGGCGCACAGCAAGCCGACCCACAACGCCCCGGCAAAAACTATATCCCTGGCAAGTCGATAGCGGCAATTACCACCCCTGCGGGTACGTTCGCATTTGGTGATACCTACGATACCCCTCGCCAAACTGTCGGTATTGGGTTCGCAGGAGATACTTGGCGTGGTGTAGGTAATCAGTCCCTACGTCACTCCGCTGGACGCTTCAACTTTGCCTTTACAGATGGTCATGCGAAAGGCGTGAAGATGCAAGCGGGTTACTTGGCAGGCGGCTTTAGCGGCAACCTCATCATGGTAGCAGATCCCGTTCTGGGCAAAACTGCCTACTGTGCTGACTCCGATGCTCCTCTCTATCAAAGCCCTTGGTCTCCTGATGATCAGCTATTCCCCGATGGTGGAGCATGTGGTACTGCGGTTCAATGGTACAAATCCAACCTACCTACCTGCTCCGCGTCCGATTCTCGTGGTTCTTCTAACTGCCTCTTCAACGACTAATTCTCACGAAGAGCCTGTTATTGTGGACGCTGGAGTGATTTCGACTCCAGCGTCTTCCATTTAGGAGAAAGGAGTCCGTTATTATGAAGAGGAGTAGTCGGATTGTGTTCTGCGTTCTAGCTCTGCTTACAGTGCAAACCTTCCTGATTGGCTGTAGCAAGGGAGAGAAGGTAGAGTCTAACGACAAACCACAGTCCCGCAAAAACAAAAAAGACGACAATTAGTCGCCTTTTCGTTGGTGCATTAAAGTTAGCAGAGCAGGGAGAACCTCCTTGCTCTGCTTGTTCGTTTTTGGGGCGAGGAAATCTACTCTAGTGACTTCCGCTTTTGGGCGGCTACATCCACATATTTCCCCATCTGAATGAGCCGCTGATAGAGGTCAGCGGCTTGTGCTTTGTCTCCTAACTCTGCAAAGGTTCCTGCCAGTTTTAGCATCGCCTCGAAATCGTTAGAGTTTTGGGTAATACGGTTACTGTACGCCTCTAGTTCTCCCATGAGGCGGCTAAGGCGCGTGTGCTTTGCGGAGGTAGTGTCTGCTTTGACGGTGTCTCCTGAAAGCCGATATGCCCGTGATAGGGAGTAGAGGCTTCCTGCAAAAGTAGGGGCAAGGGCAGTACTCTTCTCTAAGTAGGGGATTGCCTCTTTGGGTTGCGCCAATCGCAGATAACTCTCGCCTAAGAAGTAGGGAGGGAGGAACCTCTCCTCTCTGGGTAGCGCGTTGGAGAGCGAATCTGCCTCTTTGAGCTGGGCTTGCAGAGTACTGAGTTCTTGAGGAGTGAGCGGGGAGTAGAGTTTGCCCCCCGCGGTGTAGACGAGGGCTTGGGCGCGTTGCTCTGCGGAAATATCAGAAGAAGAGCCTAGCGCGATAACAGGGGCACAGAGGTCGCTGATTTCGGCATAGCGTTGGAGCGGTATGAGGGTACGAGCGAGGGCAAGCCGCGTTCGCGTATCATCTTGAAGAGAGAGTGATTTGCGGTAATCTCTCTCCGCGATAGTGAGTTGGTGTAAGGCGAACTGGACATCACCGCGTACCCGTAGAGCAGAAGGCGAATCGGGAGAGACTTTGAGTGCCTGTTCAATAAGGCTGTTCGCCTCCGTTGTGGAACCTGCCAGCAGGTAGCGGTGCGCTAACTCTGCTGTTGCGTCTGTCTGTTCAGGGTGCGCGTTTACATACTGCACCAACTCCTCCCGCGAGGCGGTTATCAGCCACTTGGGGAGTTGGTGGTCTTGAGAGCGCATTACGCCCCAAACCAGTACCAGTAGCACCAGAAGCCCCCCTAAGAGCAGTGAGCGTCTCATTTTACGGGTTGCCCCTCCTGAATAGTGACTATTCTGTCTGCACTGATATTCTCAAGGATTTGCGTTTTGCCGCTTGTCCAGCGTATCGTAATTTTTCGTGCTGTAGCCTCTCCTCCCAAACCAAAATGCACTCGTGGGTCGCTACTAGAGAGATAGGATCCGTCGGCGTGGCAGTGGCGTAGCAGTTTGGCTTGGGCGGTCTCTAGGATTGCCTCTGCGCCGTAGTCATCTCGCTTGCCGTCTGCCCTTAGTAGGCGGAGGGTGAGCCAGTGTCCTACTTGGGGGGTCTCGTTATGAAGCAGGATAACCTCTCCGGCACTATCTACTACCAGTGCGTCCATGCGTCCGTCGTTGTCAAAGTCTCCGATAGCAAGCCCACGCCCTACAATCGGTCTGTTTAAATCAGGAAGGGAGAGGGGAGTGAATCGGGTTCCCTTGTCGTTTCTGAAGAGCAGAGTAGGTTCGCGGTAGGTGTACGCTTGTCCTGTGCTACCGATGTTGTCGGAGGTATGCCCGTTCGTTATCATTAGGTCAAGCCATCCGTCGTTATCCGCATCTAGCCACTTTACTCCAAACGCGACGTAGGGAATTACAGTGCTTGCTGTCCCTAACTGACTGGAGTTATCGGTGAAGAGGCGGTTGCCCTCGTTGCGATAGATGGGTTTGAGTTCGGAGGTGAAGGTCATCACGGTGAGGTCTAGGCGGCTATCGTTGTTGTAGTCGCCCCAGTCCTGCCCCATTCCCGCTTGGGGTTGCCCTACGTTGGAGTAGGCGATACCAGAGGTCGCCCCGATATTTTTGAAACCGTGACCGCTATTGATATAGAGTTCGCCGGGAACTTCGTCGTTGGCGAGTGCTAGGCTCTGGTGTCCGGAGTGGTCGAAGTCGGCAAAAGCGACCCCTAGCGTTTTGCCCTGTGAGGTGTGTAGTCCCCATTCGCGAGTTACGTCGGCAAAGCGTCCATTGCCTAGGTTGCGGTAGAGCCTACCGGGTACGCCGTCGTAGATACCGGGAGGGCAACTGGTATCTATTCCGTTGGTTTTGCAGAGTTGTTGGGAGTGGGCATCGAAGTGGACGTAGTTGCCGATGTAGAGGTCGAGTTTGCCGTCTCCATCTATGTCTGCAAAGGCGGCAGAGGTTCCCCACTCTTGCGGTACGATACCCGCCTTCTTTGTAACATCCTCAAAACGCTTTCCTTCGATATTGTGAAGTAGTAGTCCCGTCTGGTATCCCGTGATTAGAATGTCGGGGAAGCCATCGTTATCGGTGTCACCTATCGCACAGCCCAAGAAGTGACCGGTGAAGTTGGCTAGACCGGTGCTTGCGGTTACGTCGGTGAAGTGCCCTTTACCATCGCCTTGATAGAGGGCGAGTTTGGAGCCTACGAGCAGAATATCGAGATTACCGTCGTTGTTGTAGTCGAGGAACGCGCATCCGTTTCCTATCGAATCGAGGATGGTGAGAGGGGTGTGCGGGGGTGTTTCCCAGCGGTAGCGCAGTCCGGCGGTAGTCGCAACGTTGACGAAGCGGAGTGAACCGCTTTGGGGTGCTTCTTGGTGTGGAGAGGGGGAAGGGGTGGGGTGAAAACAGCCCCCTCCTATAAAGAGTAGCAGAAGCGTGAGGATGTTACCGATTCTACGCACTCTCTTACCCCTTTCCGAAAAGGTTCTACCACTTTGCGTTCATGGCAAGGCGCGGCGTGTTGCGGACGTTCATGCTTCCGGAGTGCCCGCAAAGCGTGTGGTAGAAGAGGATGTCTCCCCGCTTAGGGGTTAGTTCGACGTACTCTCCGATGTTGGCTTTGTCTAGTTCGTTGTTGAGGTTAGACATGAGCGCGTAGTAGTCTGGGTCGCTTTGGGCGAGAGCGAGTATCTTTTTATGAGACCCTGCCCAGACAAGGGTTCCCCCGCCGTGTGACTCCACATCGCTGGCAAAGAGCATAGAGGCGACACGGAAGGGCAACGGAAAAGTACGGTGTCCGTCGGCTTTGATAGCGTGGTCGATGTGTGCCCCCCAAGCAACCCACTCCTCTTGGGTAGGGTAGGAGTGTAATGGGAAGGGCTTTTTGGGGCGTGGGAAGGTGGAAACGTCGTCCCCAACGAGTTCGGCGGCGGCTTGCAGAATCTCTGGAGTGTAGCACGCGGCTACTGCCTCCTCGTCTTCGGGGGTACGTGGTAGCGGCTCTTAAGAGACGGCGTTGGGGTTGCGCGGGTCGGTCTCTGCCCACTTCTCCATTACCCCTTTTGCTTTTAACGAAATCTCGTCCGGAATGAGACCAGAGAGGAGAATATATCCGTTCTCCTGATAGAAAGCCACCTGTTCGGCGGTTAGCACAGACATTCAAAACTCCTTACAATACGGCATCTTTTAGCGCGGTGAAATCACAATACGGCGATTGGGTTCGTCCCCTTCGCTATAGGTGCGAATATCGGGGTCTTCCATGAGGATAGTGTGGATAATACGCCTTTCGTGGGGGGGGAGCGGCTCCATTTCTGCCTCTTGGTTATGCTCTTTTACGGCATTAGCGACCTCTAGGGCGCGGGCTTTGAGGTTTTCTATACGCCTTGCGCGATAGCCCCCTGCGTCTAGTATAACGCGCACATCTGCTCGAACATGGCGCGAGATGATGGTGTTTGCTATCATCTGAAGCCCGTCTAGGGATGCACCTAAGCGTCCCCATGTAGACTGCATATCGTCTCCGACCATTTCGATATGAAGGTAGTAGCCTTGTACGTCGCGCACTACGGGGTAGGCGTTCTGTTCTAGGCGGTTGCAGATTTGTGTGAGTACCTCCACCGCTATCTGTTGCTCTGGTTTGAGCAGTGCGACATCAATCCCCTTTTCTCTGTAGCTCATAAGAAACCCCTCTCGTTACTTTCAATAGCCGACTATTGGGCTTAGGGGGGCAAAACTCCTTCTCTAATTTGGAGAAACGGTGCAGAGTGTCTAAAAAATCCGTCGAAAGCGTAGCATAAGGGGCAGAAACCCTGTTTTAGGTATCTGCCCCTTATGGAGTAGGCGCGTCTGTTTTGAAGAAAAAAAGACTGGAAGAGGCGCGCTCTTCCTCTTCCAGTCTTAACGGAAGATGATAGGCTAATCAAGTAGGCTTAGGCATACTTGCGGTGAATCCAGGCTCCCACACCGACTCGCTTCATCTCCGCTAAGCTCGATAGTCCGTAGGTAGCGTGTGCAACGCGAAGCCGAGCGGTCTGGCTCAAAGTTTCGGTGCGGTACTGCGTTCCTCGGAGAGTAGGGCGACCCTCGAAGAGGGTTTTGTCCTCTTCTAGCAAGTGAATAAGGCGCATGAGTGCCTCACTCTGCTGGGGGTTCAAATTTTCGTTCTGCTTTGCTGTCGTCGTGTATTTGTCGTTCTCACTATGAGTCATCTTTAGCGGGCTCATTTCGTTCCTCTTTTCTTTTCTCTACTGCTACCCTGCATCTGGTTCAGCGGGGTAGGCACCTCTACACGGTGCGTCTGTTTCTCTACGTGTTAGTTACTCACGGTGGCACACATAAAACGGCAAGTTTGTGGCTACTATTTTTGAGTACGCTTGGTAATGGGGTGATTGCGCGGCTCTCACAGTAATAGACAGGTTTACCCCGAATTAGTTTCAGATTTTTTGAACTTTTTAATCAAATTTTCATAAAAATCAGAGAGCATAGTTCATAAATTCTAAATTCAAACTTGAAAATCGCCTGTCTGTGAACTATTTCACAATCTGACTCACAACACGCCGCTAACCTGTCTTTCGGGGGTACTCTCTTTGCTACTCTCTCTTTAAGACGAACGAAAACCCATTAGGTAACAGATTTTTTGCGTACTTTAGCCGATTTCTACTCTCTGTATCGTTTCCGACTCAAAAATTGCTAAAACTAAGTCGTGAGGTCAAAAATAAATCGCTTAAATTAGTTGCGATTGCAGATTGACAACCCACAAAGATATGTGCCACTATATCACCCCAAGTTAAGGTTATCACTTCTCAAAAAAGAGGGGATGTTTTTACTTTTTCTTGTGGGAATGGGCGTTATCCGTATGGTTTTCTACGTATCATTGTAAGACGGATAGGGCAGTAGCCCTGAAATTAAAACCGAAATCCCTTTTTAGGAGACGCATCCATGTCGCAAGAGGATGTGGAAATAGTTCTTACCCCGCAAGGGCATGAGAAACTAGAACAGAGACTGGAACGGTTGCGCCATATTCAACGCCATGAAGTGGCAGAACTGATTCGCGATTCCAAACAGTTTGGCGACCTCACCGAGAACGCCGAATACGAGGACGCAAAGAACCAACAGGCTTTAGTTGAGAGTCAGATTGCCGAGCTGAGAAGAGTTTTACAGGTCGCGCAGGTGCTGAACTACGAAGATATACCAACAGACCACGTAGGGCTAGGCTCGGTGGTAAAACTGACGGGACTAGATAACGACGACGAATGGGAACTGATGCTCGTTAGTCCCATCGAATCTGACCCCGACCAAGACCACATTTCGGACGAATCCCCGGTTGGTGAAGCGATTTGGGGAAAACAGGTTGGCGATACGGCAAAAGTAGACACCCCGCAAGGCGTGGTGCGCTACCGTATCGACAATATCCGCAAATAGAGAACTCCTTCTGCGGGTAGACACACTATAACGGCACAACCCTCTCTTTGTGGTACAAGAGGGGGTTATTTCTATAACTGGATTAGTTAGGATAAGAGAGTTTTGAGCGAACATATCGAACAACCCGAAGAGAGGCAGAGGCGACTCGCTCGGTTGCAACAGTTGCAGTCGGAAGGACGAGACCCCTTCGCCATTGAACGCTACGAGCGTACCCATCTCGCGCAAGAGGTGGTAGACGCCTCTGCTGACCACTGGACACTTCCAGAAGAGGAGGCGAAAGCCCTCTCGTTTCGACTGGCAGGGCGCGTAACCTCCCAACGCTCGAAGGGAAAGACCGCTTTTTACGATATACGAGACGGCTCTGGGCGCATACAACTTTATATTCGCAAAGACGACCTTGGCGAACAGGCGTTTGAGGACTGCCTCGCGCTGGATTTGGGAGATATTATCGGGGTAGAGGGGTTTGCGTTCAAAACGAGGACGGGAGAGCCTAGCATCCATGTGCGGGAGATAGCTCTTCTCTCGAAGCCGTTACGGGCAGTGCCGTTTGGGAAGATAGACGCAGAGGGCAAAGTACATAGTGGGCTGTCGAACGTAGAGGACAGATACCGCTACCGTTATCTGGACTTGCTGGTGAACCCTGAAGCGAAAGCCGTGCTTACCAAGCGGTGTCAGATTGTGTCGGCGATGCGCCGCTTTTTGGATGGCGAGGGCTTTTTGGAGGTAGAGACCCCTACCTTGCAGGAGGTCGCGGGGGGGGCGGCGGCGCGTCCGTTTATGACGCACCATAACGCCCTAAAGCACGACTTCAAACTGCGTATCTCGCTAGAACTGCCCCTAAAGCGGCTGATTGTGGGCGGCTACGATAAAGTGTATGAGATTGGGCGGGTATACCGCAACGAGGGGATTGACACCCAACATAACCCCGAATTTACTCTGATGGAACTGTATCAGGCGTATGCCAATCTCGAAGACGTGATGGAGCTGGTAGAGAGTATGTACGCCTCCATCGCGCAGACGGTGCTAGGTACTACGGTACTGGAAATTCAGGGAGAGACCGTAGACTTCGCGCAACGTCCTTGGAAGCGGCTCCCTATGCTGGAAGGGATTCACCAAAACGCGGGTATCGCGCCGGAAGAGATGACCAACCTAGAGACCGCGAAAGCCGCGTGTGAGCGCATTGGGGTTCCCTTTGCACTGGAGAAAGAGAACACCCTAGGGGGGCTTATTGAGAAACTGCACGAGGTCTATACTCAGCCCAAACTGATACAGCCTACCTTTATTACTGACTTCCCCATTGAGACTTCACCGCTTGCGAAGAAGCGACCCGATAACCCCGCCCTCACCCGCCGTTTTGAGGTCTATATCGGCGGTGCTGAACTTGGCAACGCCTTTTCGGAGATAAACGACCCCATCGACCAACGCGAACGGTTTGAGGGGCAACTCGCGCAACGGGCGGCAGGAGACGATGAGGCGCACCCCATGGATGAGGACTTTATCCGCGCCCTTGAGTACGGTATGCCGCCCACAGGAGGGCTTGGTATCGGTATTGACCGTATGGTGATGGTGCTCACAGGGGCAGAAAGTATTCGCGATGTGATTCTCTTTCCGTTGCTACGCCCCGGTCACTAAAACCTGCTCTAACCAAAGAAGGAGACACCCGCTCCGTAAACGAAACGACTTGGCTTGCCGCCGCACATCCTACCCGTCCTATCCGCGCACGGGGCATCGATCTCGGTACTACCGTGTCAGTTGTTGCGGAGGTTACGTGGTCGCCGGAGGAGGGGGTGGCGCAACTCCCCGATTGTCGGTGTCTCCCCATTGCACAGCCTACCGCAGAAGGTACTGTTAACAGTGTGCTTGTCCCCTCCATGCTCGCGCTACTGCCGAACGGTACGCACTGGGTAGGGGAGGGGGCGAAGCGGCTTCGCAACCGTCCGCAGACCACCCCCCTCCGTGTAGAGAGCAACCTTTTCTACGAGACCAAAAACCAGATGGGGCTGAGGAAAACCTACTTTCGCGCCCCCGAAGCGTATAATCACGCCTCTAAAATTGCGGGGCATCTCCTCCAGTTTCTCAAAGAATCCACCGATAGACCCGACCCAAAGGCACTAGAGAGCGTTGTTATCACCGTTCCCGCCTCTTTTCAAGTGCATCAGCGGCGGGATACTTTGCTTGCGGCACGGCAGGCAGGTTTTTCGCTTCAAGAGCATCAACTGCTAGACGAACCCACCGCCGCCCTCATCGACTATCTTGCGACTCATCCCGCATCGGACATACTGCCCTTTGGCAGAACCGTGCGCTGTGTGCTGTTCGATTTTGGAGGGGGGACGTGCGACGTGGCTCTGGTAGAACTCCGCCGCGATGCTCAAACCGGACAGTTCGAGATAGCTTCTCATGCGGTTTCGCGTTATCATCGGCTTGGCGGGGGCGATATAGATGCCGCTATCGTTCACGAACACCTGATACCCCTGCTACTGAAAGAGCAGAAACTCACCTCCTACGACCTCTCTTGGGCAGACAAAAAGCGCATTCTGGAGCCGCAACTGCTAGGAACCGCAGAGGCTCTTAAACTCGCCTTGTGTGCGGAAATAGAACGCCTCCAACGCGGTAAAAAGTACACCTATACCAAAAAGTCGGATATAGTGGTGCGTGAAGCCGCCGTCACCTGCCGCCTTCGCGATAAGCAACTCCTTTTGGCGCGTCCTACCCTGAACGCGGAGGAGTGGGAGGCTCTGCTTGAGCCGTTTTTAGACCCCGATAGGCAGTACGCACAGGAGACAGAGTTTCGGCTTACGCAGTCGCTGTTCGCCCCTCTTACCGACGCGATACACCGTGCAAAACTGGACTGCGAAGCGATAGATGTCTGCCTACTGGTTGGGGGGAGTTCCTTGATACCACAGGTCTCTACCGCGATTATGGACTACCTGCCAAACGCAAAGGTCTGCCTCTTTGATAACCCGTTGGATATGCAGACGGCAGTCGCAAGAGGCGCGGCACGATATGCCTTCTACCTTGCAGTAACGGGTCAGCCGCTGGTACGCCCCGTGCTACACGACGGTATCGCCCTCCTTACCCACGATAATGAACTCCACACGCTTATCCCCGCAGGAGGCTCGATTCCATTTCCGTTAGATGGCTCCTTCCAACGGATAGAGGGGTTTGCTTTGCCGGATGCCGAGGTGAATCAACTTGCGCTTGAGTTTCGCTCTGCTACTACACGGCAGGTGCTTCTGCAAGCCCTCTGGACGCTCCCACCAAACACTCCGCCCGGCTCTGACCTTACGGTAGAGTATCGGCTCTCTAGTACGCAGGAGTTTTTGTGCCGCGCCTACCTTACCACACATCCCGAATCTCCCTTCGAGTGTCAGATGCAGAACCCGCTCTACCATGTGGTAAACCCAAACCAGATTCGGCAGACGATAGAGGAGATGGAGGAGGAACTGCGCGAGAGGGGAGGGGGTACGGAAGAGGACAGAGACCACATCGTAGATATTGCCAAACTGTGCGCCGCACTGGGGCAGTTCGAGAAGGCACTCGACTTTCTGCGTCACGCGCTTAAACTTATTAATCGCCCCGATGCAGAGATACTGAACCTGCAAGGGCTGTACTACGGAGATTTGAGGGACTATCAACGCCAAGAGCGTGCCTACCTAGAGGCAGACAAAGCCGACCCGCGTTGGGCAGGACCTCTCTTTAATCTCGCTCTCTCCTACCGAAAGCAGAGACGCTATAGCGAGGCACTCGACTGTATTAACCGCGCCCTCGTAAAAGACCCGGATAACGCACCCTACCATGTGTTGCGAGGGCAGTGTTTGCAGGCGTTGGAGCGAGACGAAGAGGCACAGCAGACTTTCGAGGAGGCGATACAGAGGTTCGATGTCCCAGCAGGGGTAAGCGATTGGGAGTTGGGTTGGCTACAGACTGCCGCCGACGCACTACGAGATAAGTCGATGCTCTTTCAGGTGATGAAGGAGCGGGAGAGGCGCAAGCTTTCCGATGAGCCTAGCACCCAAGAGGTGATGCGTCCTGTCTTTCGTCCGCGCCCTGTGGAGGAAGATTTCAGTTTCTAGCGGGGCTAAATTAGGAAGGCGAGTAAGCCGGTCTCCTCACTTTTTGCTTGTGCCAAAAAGCGTAGAAACTGTATTACCACCCTCTCGTTAGAGGAGGGAGTATCAAATAGCCCGTTTAGGATTTTGTCTGGAATGGGTAGTGGGCGTGAACGGGGGCGGATGCTACTGTTTAGCACGATACCCATGCTACTCGCTAAGGCGCGGCGTTCTTCGGGGGTAAGCACTCCGATAAGGCGTTCCGGCTCTTTGTTCCAGTCTTTCATGTTTAGACCGCCAAAGAGAAGGTCTTCTAGCAAAGCAGAGGCGGTACTGCCCTCTTCAAACCGCTTTAGGTAGCGGGGGATACGCACAAAGGTTTTCCCTACCACAAACGGCTCTCCCAAGCAACACTGTGTCTCTACCATCGCCTGCCGTGCTTCGTAGATAGAGAGCTGGTTTTCGGCAAAGTCGGCGATAACTTCTCGGCTCTCTGGGTTCAGTGCCAGCGAGCCAAAATCTACGTACTCTTGTGCTTGCCGCAGTTGGGGGCGCATGGTTTCGTAGCGCGGGTAGTCGCAGTGATAGAAGTACCACTGCTGAAAGCGCGGCTGGCTATCCCATTTCGTAAATCTACTCTGCACTCTCCGTAGCATCGAATAGGCTCCCTTGTAACTCTCCCGCTGGCAACCACTGCGACTTTCTCATATCCACTCGCGGCGACGTATCGTTGAGAAACGCGACTCCCTCTGCCTCTAGTAAACGTCGCTGTAGGAGGCACAAATCGGGGTTGCGCTTTGCGATAGGGAGGTAGCCATTTGCCCCCACCACCCTCTGCCAAGGGACATCCTTGGGAGCAACCGCCATCGCCGCCCCAACATCTCTTGCCGAAAGCCGCACCGCAAAAATCTCCCCCGCCACCTGCCCGTAAGTAACGACCTTACCGGGCGGAACCGAGCGTACAAATTCGTATACGTGGGCAAAGGTATCTAGTTCGTCCATACTGCCTCAGAGGGGAATGTTAGGGATAAGTGTACCCTGTATTGGCTTGAATTTATGCCCGATTTTTGTAGTTTTTTTGTGTTACTAGGGGATTTGTTGAGGATAGAGGAGTACACATTTTTGGGCTAACTGCCGCGCAATGTGTTCGGCTTTGGCTTCCTCTTCGCCATGTGCCGGTAGCCCGGTTATGTTGGCATGGGTGGGTTTGTCTTGAATGACATCTAGTGAAGGGGTGGTACTGATACTGCGAATATCTTCTACTATCAAACTGCCTATGGCGTGAACGGATTTGAACCTATTCAAAATATCGTCTACTTCACAATTTAGGTTGACGGAAAGCCCTTGCAGGTCGTTTGGTGTGCCGTCGGGTTTAGGAGGTCTCCTAAGAAATGCTCCGCTAAGTATGCTCCCTGTCACTTTGTCGTAATGCGTTCTTCCCAACAAGGCTCTAAAGACAACACAACTCTCTTCTAGGGGCGCATAGTCGGGCATTTACTATTTTTCCTTTGGAGTATCACTTTCCAACCAACGGAGCCACTGTGCTAGGGAGTGGGGAGTAAGGTTGTGTTCTACCTTATAGTCGGTGTCCTCTTCGTGGTAAAGATACTCTTTGCCATCTGCTTTGGCGGGAACCATGACACTGAGTTCACGGACAGAGCGAATCCATTCGATACGAATACCCCCGTTACCATCAGGGAGGAGGGTTCCTAGAGGGAGGTCATTGCCAAGTATCGCAGAGGAATCTTGCAATAGATTCTGAGTTCTTGTTACCGCGTAAGAGGTAGGCTGTTGATAGTTGGTATCGTAATCAGGGCTGGTTTTGCACTCGCTAAGGTCGTCCAACATGGTTTGTAGCGGGGTAGGGGACTGGGCAGTTTTTAATGGAAGGCTTAAAGAGGACATAGTATCTCGACTCCTTGTTCCGTATCAATAGACATCCCACACTCATTCTAGCCCCTTTTGTTACCCCTGTCAAGTTTTACAAAGGTGCTTTCCGAGAGGAACTCCCAAGGAAAGTGAAGAGAGGAATTCCCATTAACGATGGTGAAATAGGAAGCATCGTTTTATGCCTAGTTCCGTAAGGAGAATACTCTCTATGTCCGTTAGTGCCGCCGAACTGGTTGCAAGCCGCTATCGTCAGATACACCTCGACTTTCATACCGCCCCGCAGATACCCGACGTGGGCGCAGATTTCAATGCCGATGAGTTTATACAGACGTTGTTAGAGGCGAGGGTCAACTGGATAACGCTCTTTGGGAAGTGTCATCACGGTATGAGTTACTATCCCACCAAAGCCGGCGTAATGCACCCCAGTCTCAAGTTCGACCTGCTCGGTGAGCAGATAGAGGTGTGCAAAAAGCATGGGCTAGCGACTCCTGTCTATATTTCCGTGCGGGTAGACCAGCACATGGGTATTACTCGCCCCGACCTTGTAGCGCGTTTGGAAGATGGGCGGCTTTGGGGACCCAACGCAAATCAAGCCTCGTGGTATCAGATGTGCTTGGGGAAGAGAGAGTATATCGACTATGTAGCCGCGCAGACCGAAGAGGTGCTAAAAAACTACGACGCAGACGGCATTTTCTACGATATGTGCTACTACCCACCCGACCCCGGCTGTTTCTGCGAAACCTGTTTGGCACGGCTAGAGCGTAATGGTCACTCCCGACACGATGTAGCCGCGCACCGCCGTCAAACCTTCGAGATACTACGCGAATACACCACGCGCCTCACCAACCTGTGCAAATCTATTCGCCCCAACGCGACCACCTTCTTTAATAGCCGTGTTACCTGCAACGTTCACCGCGAACTAGACACTCTAACCCACCTCGAAATCGAATCGCTGACTACGGGAGGCTGGGGATACCTCTTCTTTCCCTGCCATGCTCGTGTAGCACGCACCTACCCCCGCCCCCTTCAAGGCATGACCGCTCGTTTTCATAAGTCGTGGGCAGATTTTGGAGGCTTGAAAACGATTCCGCAACTCCACTACGAGGCGGCGACCATCGTAGCGACGGGCGGAGTGGTGAATATCGGCGACCAGTTGCATCCACGCGGCACACTCGACAAAGGGGCGTACAAAGTTATCAGAGAGGTGTTTCAAAAGGTAGAGGAGGTAGAGGCGTACTGCAAAGACGCGCAACCCCTCGCCGACATCGGGGTACTGCTCCTACCTGAGAACCGCGAAGCCCTCTCTGGTCAGGAGGATAGCCGTGGGCTAGTCAAGATAGATGGCTCTATCGAAGGGACTGCCGCCATACTCGCCGCGCTAAAGCACCAGTGGAACGGTGAGACCCCCGATAGAGACAACCTCAATAACTATAAGGTCTTAATTCTGCCCGATAGGGGGGTACTAGACGACGACCTAAAGGCGAAACTGACCTCGTATCTGGCACAGGGCGGCAAAATTCTCTTCTCGCACGAAGCCACTCTGGACGAAGGGGCTTTTGCCTTGCCAAACAGCCCTGTAAAGTACGTTGCACCCTGCCCGTGGTTGCCCTCTTATATGGATTTGGGAGATGTGCTAGGCGCAGGACAACCCAAAACCGAGTTCGTGAACTATAAACCCGGCTCGTATGTGGAGCCTGTTGAGGGGGCTACCCCATTAGGGGAGGTATGGAAACCCTACTTCAACCGTGCGCCGGGGCAGTTCTCCTCCCACAACCAGACTCCCGTAGATGAGCCTACTGGCTACCCCATCGGGGTACTCTCCGCCGATAAAACTCAGGGCTATCTGTACGCCGCCGTCTTCAAAGGCTATCGGGAAGATGCCTTCTATGTGTACAAAGAGATGGTTGCTCGGACGCTAGAGAGCCTCTTACCCGAACCGCTCATTCTGCCCAAAGAGAACGTCTCCGCAGGGATGGAGATAGACGTTCTCCGTCAAGCCGAGCAGAACCGCCTTGTGGTACACCTCGTCAACTTCCAGCCCACCCGCCGAACCGCGACCAACGAGTATATCGAAGACGCGACCCCCGTGAATGGGGTGCAGTTCGCACTGCGGACGGAGAAAGCCCCTACAAAAGTGGTGCTGGTTCCCTCTGGAGAAGAGATACCCTTCCAACAAGAGGGGAACTATACGCACGTCACTATACCCACCGTTTTAACACATCAGATTGTTGTATTTGAAGGGAATTAAACAAGATGGCAAATCTTGCTAGTCTAAAACAAAACGCCCCCGTGCATCGTTTGCGGGGTTCTCTGCCCAAAATTGGGATTCGCCCTACCATTGACGGACGCTATGGCGGCGTGCGCGAGTCGTTGGAAGAGCAGGTGATGGCGATGGCGCGTTCTGCCGCCGAATTCCTCTCGCAAAACCTACATCACCCTAGTGGCTTGCCCGTAGAGTGCGTTATCGCGGATACCTGTATTGGAGGGGCAAGCGAAGCCGCCAAGTGCGCCGAGAAGTTTGCACGGGAGGGCGTAGGAGTCTCCCTGACGGTGACTCCCTGCTGGTGCTACGGCTCCGAAACCATTGACATGAACCCCTCCATTCCAAAGGCGATTTGGGGCTTTAATGGAACCGAGAGACCCGGCGCAGTCTATCTTGCCGCCGCCCTTGCGGGGCATACCCAGAAGGGGCTACCCGCCTTTGGTATCTATGGGCACGACGTTCAAGACTCAGGTGACACCTCCATCCCTGCCGACGTTCAGGCGAAACTGCTCGCCTTTGCAAACGCGGGGCTTGCCGTTGCCTCCATGCGCGGAACCTCCTACCTTGCGATGGGGGGTGTCTCGATGGGTATCGCGGGGTCGATTGTAGACCAAGACTTCTTCCAAACCTATCTCGGTATGCGCTCGGAAACGGTAGACATGACCGAGTTCCTACGCCGTATCGACGAGAAAATCTACGACACCGAAGAGTATGACCGCGCTATTAAGTGGGTACGCGAAAACTGCCCAGAAGGAGCAGACGTAAACCCCACTGATAAGCAGATGTCTCGCGCTGAGAAGGATGCCTCTTGGGAGTTCTCCGTCAAGACCGCTCTTATCGCCCGTGACCTGATGGTAGGCAACCCACGCCTTGCAGAACTCGGTTTTCTGGAAGAGGCGGAGGGGCATAACGCCATTGCAGGAGGCTTTCAAGGGCAACGCCAGTGGACAGACCACTATGCCAACGGCGACTTCTTGGAGGCGATACTCTGCTCCTCCTTCGACTGGAACGGTATCCGTCAGCCCTACATGGTCGCCACCGAAAACGACGCTCTCAACGCGGTCTCTATGCTGTTTGGGCATCTGCTAACGGGAACGGCGCAGATGTTCTCGGATGTGCGTACCTACTGGAGTCCCGATGCGGTGGCGCGAGTGACAGGGTATAACGTAAGCGGTTTGGCGGAAGGCGGCTTCTTGCACCTTATCAACTCCGGACCCTCTGCCCTCGACTGGACGGGTGAGCAGACCGAAAACGGAAACCCCGTACTCAAGCCCTACTGGGAGATAACCGCAGAGGAGGCAGGGAAGTGCCTGGACTCTACGAAGTGGTGTACCGCCGTTCTGGAGTACTTTAGAGGCGGCGGCTGGTCTACCGACTTCCTAACGCATGGCGGAATGCCCGTTACCATGTCCCGCCTCAATCTGGTGAAGGGCTTAGGACCCGTATTGCAGATTGCAGAGGGCTACACCATCGACCTACCCGACTATGTACATAATGCTCTTGATGCGCGCACGAACCCCACTTGGCCCACCACGTGGTTTGTTCCGACACTCACCGGTAAGGGCGCGTTCTCGGATGTCTATACCGTAATGAACAACTGGGGCGCAAACCATGGCGCGATAAGTTACGGGCATATCGGCGGTGACTTGATAACCCTCGCCTCCATGCTACGCATCCCTGTAGATATGCACAACGTAAGCGAAGAGCGCATTTTCCGACCTAGTGCGTGGTCACGCTTCGGCACAATGGACGCTCAGAGCGCGGACTATCGGGCGTGTGCAACCTATGGGGCGTTGTATCGGTAAGAGGCTTCTCAAGGAGTGAGCGCAGAGATGATACAGAGCATCAATATCGAACGGCTACGCGGAATTCGTGAAGGGGAGTTGAACCTAACCCCCCTCACGATTCTTGTCGGCAGTAACGGCTCTGGAAAGAGTACCGTGCTGGAGGCTCTGTATATTGGGGCACACAAGAATCCTGCATTGGCGGTTGGGGAGGTGGTAACACGGCGTAAGGATTTTCCGGAAAGTCATAAGTGGCTTTTGTGGAAAGAGGGCAGAGATGGTAAAGCGGAAGTGACATTGACTGCTAAAATGGGGAAGGCAGTTTGTGAGTTGACGATTTTCAACCCCTCCTCTCTCGCTGTTAATGTACGTCATCCAAAACAAAATAGCCGTAGCACCAAGCCCGCTTACTACACGGCATTTCAGCGTTCAGCACATGGTGTACTTGAGACAGATATTTTAGATGCTGAAAACCAACGTTTCGCAAAGGATTCTGTTCCCCTTTTCAATACCGTTGTCTCTGGGGTTACTCTCGTAGAGCCGTCTACTCCTTCCCATTATGCGTTACTGAAATATAATGAAAATGCTGTGAATAGCGGGGTAATGGAAACAACGATTGAGTTGCTCAAAGAGGTCATTCCCACCATGACCCGCCTACAACTCAGTACGCATAACCTAATGCCTGTGCTTCATATCTCGTACCCAGATAGAAGTGTACCAGTGCTTCTTGCTGGCGACGGTATTGCGGCTTTGGTACACACGGCTCTTCAAATTAACGCGCAAGAAGGCGGGGTGGCTCTTATCGAAGAGCCGGAAGTACACCAGCACTACCGAACTATGAGCCTTACCGCGAGGGTTATTTGGGCGGCGATAAGGCGTGGTATTCAGATTATCCTTACAACACACAGCCTTGAGTTTATTGATACTATCCTTCAAGAGAAGCCAGAAGATATATCGGAGGAGACGCTTACGCTAGTTCGTACTAGCCTGATTAAAGGGAAGTTACTCACTGTCTCCTACTCTGGAGACGATGTAGAGTTTGCACGAGAGAGTTTTGGGGAGGAACTACGTTGAGTAGTCTCTACCCCGAACACTATATCTTGTGCGAAGGCTTTCACGATAGGGCTTTCTGGTACGGTTGGCTCTTAGAAAACGGTTGGAAGGGGGATAGGAAACGTACCGATGAACGCTCTGTAAAATTTGAGCATGATGGCGGATATCCTTGCTTATCGCCTGAAAACCACCTAATTACCTATATTCTTCCTTGCAAGGGATGGAACAACATCCTCAGAAGTTTTGGTATACGGTACAAGGCTATTCAAGGTGAGATGAATGCGGCACAAGAAAAAAGGGAGCCATTAGGTAGATACAAGTTTATTCTAAATGTAGACGACGATACCCCGATTAAACCTGTGGACGAGGATGCAGAAGAGACAACTCCCGTTGAAACGTTTTCTTATACCCTCCACATCGACTTGGTGCGTAGCAAAATGAAAAGTTTAGACCCCAATACTATCGAAGACGACGACTGCTTCTACCTTGCGGACAGACATTGTGAGGTCAGAATAGTACGCTGGCAGGTAGATACTCCCGACAACTCAGGGCTACCCGCAAAGCAGACGCTGGAACGTATGGACTGCGCCGCCATTCGTACCGCCTATCCACAGCGTACCGAAACCGTCAATCGTTGGCTGTCTTCCCGCTCAGAAGAAGACCGCCCTAAAGAGACCCCCAAAGAACACGCATGGTCGTATATGGCGGGGGGGGATCCCGAACACGGCTGCGACGACTTCTATAGAAGAGTTTGGAGTGACGAGAAAATCCGAAAAGAACTCGAAGATATTTTGCGAGATAACGGCTCTTGGGGTATCTTTGAGGAGTTTGCACAGCAGTAGTACTTCCTTATTTTAGGCTAACGTGCGTGGTTTGGCATTTCGTAAAGGGAACAGAGCAGTATCAACAAGATTCCCAAGCAGGAGAGACATAGTGAACCAAGAGACTTTTGCGCTACTAAAAAAACTGGTAGACACCCCCGGACCCTCTGGCTACGAACAGCAGGTACAGAAGGTCTACCGCGAGATGGTGACTCCCTACTCCGATATCGTGACAACGGACGTACTAGGCAACGTGGTCGCCGCAAAGAACCCCGACGGAAACCCCCGCGTCATGCTGGCTGGTCACGCCGACGAGATAGGCTTTATTGTCCGCTATATCTCCGAAGAGGGTTTTCTCTACTTCGGGCAAATCGGCGGACACGACAGTATCGTCGCGGTAGGACAACGGGTCTATGTGCATACCGAACAGGGCGCGGTACTCGGTGTTTTAGGGCGCAAAGCCATTCACCTGCTAGAGACCGAAGAGCGCAACAAGGTTCCCAATACCAACGACCTCTGGATAGATATTGGCGCGGCAAACAAGAAAGAAGCGCAGGAACTCGTGCAAATCGGTGACTGCGTGACCTACGCCCAAGACCTACAACGTCTGCAAGGAGACCGCGCTACTGCCCGTAGTTTCGATAACAAAATGGGGTGCTTTGTGGTTGCCGAGGCTCTGCGCCTCCTTACTGGCAAGCCGCTAAACTGTGGTGTGTACGGCGTAGCGACGGTGCAAGAGGAGATAGGTTTGCGGGGCGCACGTACCGCATCCTACGGCATTAACCCCCTTGTTGGTATCGCTACCGACGTAGGACACGCGATGGATTTCCCCGGTGCAGACAAGAAAAAGGTGGGAGACATTAAACTTGGTGCAGGTCCAGTAATAAAGCGAGGTGCGAACATCAACCCCAAAGTGTTCTCCTTGCTGGTACAGACCGCCAAAGAGGAGGGGATACCCTATCAGATTGAGGCGGCTCCCGGAGGAACCGGAACCGACGCAAACGCCATGCAACTCAATCGGGCAGGTATGGCGACAGGGGTTCTCTCTGTGCCGTTACGCTATATGCACACCCCCTGCGAAGTCATGGCACTCGAAGACATTGAAAACACCGCAAAACTGATGGCTGGCTTCTGTGAGCGAGTCACTCCCGAAATCGACTTTACGCCCTAGGAGCCGCTCTGTATGTCTGAACGTAACTGGACGTTACCTATTTTAGCCTGTGTTATCGCCTGTGTGATAGGACTTAGTGAGTACGTCACTAGAGAAGAGAAGAAGTCCGGACCGGTAGAGATTGTCTACTGGGAGAAGTGGACAAACTTTGAAGGCGATGCTATTCGTGCCGTCGTCGATGAGTTCAACCGCTCTCAAGACAAGATACACGTCAAACTACTCACCGTCTCTGGTATCGAAAACAAGACGCTACTGGCTATCGCGGGGGGAAACCCTCCCGATTTGGCGGGGCTATACGGTCCCAACGTCCCCCAGTATGCCGACGCTAATGCCGTGATACAACTGGACGAATACTGCTCTCGAAACGGGATTCGCGCCCAAAACTACATCCGCCCCTATTGGGATATTGGGCTGATACGCAACCATATCTACTCGTTGCCCACCGCCCCCGCCTC
>OMJJ01000328.1 GCA_900299305.1 bacterium
AGGCGGGTTTGCGAACTTGTGCGAGGGAGACACCGCGTACATCAATACAGTCCCACCAGATGCTAAGACCGAGGTAGTTGTAACCGATGTTGGCGAAGCGTTGTTGGTTGTACCACCAGGCGTTGGGACCACCGCTAAAGATGTCTCTGGGGTCTGGGGCACTGGGGCAGTGGTAGATAGCCCAAGACTTGTTGTAGGGGTCGAGCATTTTTGCCCACCAGTAGCGGGGTGCGCCGTCGTGGGTGGCGGGGTCTACATTGTAGCGGTAGGGAACCATGTTTTCGTCATAGTCCTGTACATACATCTGGAAAGCCGTACCCACCTGTTTGATGTTGGAGAGGCAGGAGATACCACGCGCTTTTTCGCGTGCCTGTGCGAAGACGGGAAAGAGGATTGCCGCGAGTATCGCGATGATAGCGATAACAACGAGCAACTCAATAAGAGTGAACCCTTTGCGAATCATAAGACCCTCCTAATTTGTCTATTCAATGACGAGACAATGGAATTTGCTACCGCATTTTGGCGGTAAAACAGAAAAGGGCTGCCTGAGAATTGGACAGCCTAGTCAACATAAATACTATATCAAGAAAACAAAAGGCTTGTCAAGTCTTTTGTTGATATTTTTTGCTTCTATTGAGTACAAAATTTGCAAAAATGAAGCACAGGCAAGCGACCTACAGCACCAATACGAAATAGCCCCTCACAACCTCGCGCATAGAGAGGTCTTGTGAAGGGCTACTTTGAGAACAAACAGGTCTTATTCACCAGCCATGGCTCCTGCGCCAGGTTTTGAGGGGGCTTTAGCGTTCTGCTTCATGTCGCTGGGGAGGAAAGATACTTTGCCGTTTTCATCTGCTAGGTAGTTGCCACCGCCTTTGGGACGCATAGGACCAGTGTAGTAGACACCTCCAGGAGTAGGAGGCTCTTTGGTAGTCTTTTTAGGTATCGCATTGATGATAATGGCAAAAAAGAGACCTATACCCGCGATACTAAGAAGAATGCGTAATCTCTTTTTGGGGTTCATTGTGTTTGTGTTCCTACAAAAGTTGGGTAGTAAAATCATGAGACAAAAGAGCAAGGCATCTCTTATCAAGATACCTTGCTCTTGGTTTTGGTTAGGGACCGTCTTTAGCCTCGCCACCTTTGGAGGTATTCGCTTTGGGCTTCATGGGTCCATCGTAGTATCCATTCGATTTTGCGCTCTTCTCTTCGCCTTTACCGCCACATCCTTGCAGAGCAACGAAGGCAGTCAGAGCAACAAGAGAAGTAAGTACGGCTAGAATACGTCTGTTGGTACGCATAGTAGTACGTCGCTCCTTCGTCAAATCTACTTGTCGACGGAGTAGTACTTCTTATACCAACAACCTGCGGGGTCTTGCTCTAGGTATCGCTCGGAGTTTCGGTTGATACGCTTTGCATGACCATCCACGAAGATGTGCGTACCACCGCCCTGGTGAGCGTCGGTGGCTTCGCATCCCATGGTGGTTCCGAAGGAGTGTGCGCCGTTGTTAAGAATACCCGTCATACCGTCGGATACGATTACGCTCTCAGCAACGCGGTTGACCTGAGACTGTCGCATAACTTCCACACGCACGTCGCTACCCGCAAAGTACTGGTGCGGATCCTGTTGCGTACATCCATCACCAAAAGCGGCTTTACCGAAGCCGATTCCAAAGTGGGAGTGGTACCAGAGTGCAGGGTAGTAGGCAGGCAGGGGATCGCCATCGCAGTCGGGAGCAGCGGCGGCTTTGCTTCTGCTTGCCGCGCTAAACGAAGGACAAGCCATAAGACCCTGGGGGTCTACACCGTTGAAGTTGGGGTCAGTCGGCTCTTTGGGGTCGCCGTTTTTGATGTAGGGCTGTAGGTTTTGTGCCCAGCTTTTGAGGTCGTGGCGGAAGTTGTCACGGGGCATACCAGTACGAACAAACCAAGGAATAAGGGTTTCATCGTAGTCTTGGCTGTACATCAAGATAGCGGTGCCAATCTGTTTGGCGTTGGAGAGGCAGCTGATAGAGCGTGCCTTTTCGCGGGCTTGCGCGAAGACGGGGAAGAGGATTGCAGCGAGTATCGCGATAATAGCGATGACGACGAGCAACTCAATTAAGGTAAAACCTTTGCGAACCATAAGACCCTCCTAAGTAGTCTGCTTACTCGCAAGACTAATAATTGAATTTATTACCGCGTTTTGGCGGTAACATAGAAAAAGGCTGTCTGAGAATTGGACAGCCTAGTCAACATAACTACTATATCAAGAAAGATAAAACTTGTCAAGCCCCCTATTAACATTTTATTAAATTTTGTTAGAAAAGCAGGGCATTTACGCCACTAATCGCAAATACCCTGCTTCCATTCGCAAGTGCCTACTCGCTTGAGAGGGCAAACGTTACAAAAACGTCTCCGCTTTTAGTACCTAGTTTCCCGCCCCCGCCCGTTCCTATCGTAATGTACTGCTTTCCGTTTACCATATAGGTACTTGGGGCGGCATACCCTCCGAAGGGAAGTTGATACTCCCAAAGAAGTTTTCCGGTGGCTTTGTCAAAGGCGTGGAACTTTTCGTCTTTGGTTGCGGCGATAAAGACAAGCCCTCCTGCCGTTACTACGGTTCCGCCGAAGTTCTCCGTTCCGGTGGGTGGTAGCCCCTTCGCTATCAGTTCGGGGTATGTGCCTAGCACAACCTGCCATGCAAACGTGCCTTTGCTTACGTCGATAGCAGTTAGATTGCCCCATGGGGGTTTGATGGCGGGGTAGCCAAACTGGTCGGTAAAGCGGTAGTAGCCATCAAAATCGTATCCACCCCGACTATTGGGGTTGAGTTTGGTTATCCAAGGGACGTTGTTCGTGTTTACATAGAGTAGCCCGGTAGTGGGGTCGTAAGAGGCGGCACTCCATGTCGCGCCACCATGAAAGCCGGGTGTAGTAACACTGCCCTGTACGCTTGGCGGGGTGTATTTTGTGCCGTGCTTGAGTTTCGTAAGGCGTTCGCGGACGTAAGCGGTGGATTCGGGGGAGATGTTGGTCACGTCCTCGTCTCGGAACTCTAAGCGCGAAAAGGGAGGCGGCGCAACGGGTTCAGGCTGTGTGGGAGAGGCTTGCTCACCGGGTACATCGGAGGGGGGCGCGGGAACCTCTTTCACCTCAAAGAGCGGTTTTCCTGTCACTCTGTCTAGCACATAACAGAAGCCCGTTTTTGTGACTTGTGCTACCGCATCTATCTTCTTACCGCCCCTGTTCACAGTGACTAGCACGGGGGGACATGGGTTATCGTGATCCCAGATGTCGTGGTGTACGGTCTGGAAGTGCCAGAGGCGTTTTCCAGTACGTGCATCTAGGGCGAGTACGCAGTTGGCGAAGAGGTTTGCGCCTTTACGGTCTGCGCCGTAGAAGTCAGAGGCGGCGGAGCCAAGCCCTGCAAACAGAATACCGCGCTTTGCATCGAGGGTATAGCCGCCCCATGCGTTTGTACCAGAGCGTTCTTTCCAACTATCTCCTTCCCAAGTATCGTTACCAAACTCGCCGGGTTGCGGTACGGTACGGAACCGCCATGCCTCTTTCCCTGTACGCACATCGAAGGCGCGAACATCGCCGGGGGCACCGGGCTGTCCTTCGCTAACAGAGAAGCCAAGATAGACAAGGTTCTCGAAGACAGCAGGTGCAGAGGTCACTCCGTAAGCGAGTCCGGTAATGTCTCTGTCTAGCCCTTTGCGTAAATCTACGGTTCCATCCTGCCCAAAGCGTCTGTCGAGGGTGCCGGTTTTTGCGTCTAAGGAGATTAAGCGTCCGTCGGGGGTTCCCATAAGGATACGCCGCGCCCCGTTGGGCTTTCCATCCGACCAGTAGGCAATTCCGCGATTCACTCCTCCCGACTTGGTGTCGTGCCGCCATAACTCCTCCCCCGTCACCGCGTTGATTGCCACGATTTTGAGTTGGGCAGTGGTAACGTACATTACGCCGTCTACCACAACGGGCGCACACTCGATAGTAGAGCCGTTTTTGCCCTCATCGAGGTGGTACGTCCATGCGACTTTGAGGTTCTTTACGTTTTGGGTGTTGATTTGATTAAGAGAGGAGTAGCGTGTCCCCCCCTTGTCGTTGCCCACATTTGCCCAGTCTTGAGTGGTCTTCTTGTCGATTTGCGGGGCTACCCCTTTTGCAAGGGACAGTTCCCGATTATGGACAAGGTAGGTGGTGGTGGGCTTGGGACGGGCTTGCAGGGATTTTTCGAGCGTCCAGGGGCTACCATTTCGGAAGAGGGCGTTCTCCATGAGGGCGGTAGGTGGGTCGAAGGTAAGATTGGGGCGACGCATTGCCCATAGGCTTCCCCGCCGTATCAGTGCCCCTGCATGGCGCACCGATTCCGCAGAATGACCTAGTAGCGTCTGAAAGATTCGCCCTTTGCCGTAGTTATATGCCCATGCAAGAGGTTCGTCCTTGCCTGTAAGTTTGGAGTGGGCGGTAACAAGCGGCTCTACTGGCAGGCTTCCCTTCTGATTGAAGTAGAGTTCATCTACCGTATTGAAAGAAGCAAGTCCCTGCGTTATAGGGTGATTCTTGGGCGCGATTTGAACCGAGAACGGTGCGTAGGAGTCGTGACCGCTATCCATGTCGTGCATCCAAGTACGAGCTACGACTTTGGTACGGTACTCCGTCCACTCCGACTCTTTGTTGGGCAGTGTGTAGTTGAACGAGCCGTTTGCAAAGTGCACGAGGGTCATTCCGCCACCGCGCTGTAGGTAGTTCAGGAGGTGGGTTTTGGCGGGTTCACTCAAACCAGGTTTGTCCCAGTTATTGTAGTTCATTACCAGTAGTTCATATTCGTCTATCTTACTGGTAGCAAGGTCTTCGATGTTTTCGGTAACATCTACAAGGAGGCGGGGGTCTTGCTCTAGGGCAAGAATAAGCGCGGCGGTTACAGTGCGCCATTCGTGTGCGGGATGCTGATACCCCGTGAGAATCAGGGTTTTGATGGGGGCTTCGAGTTTGGTGTTCACTCCGTTTTGGGGAACCTCACACCCCGCCGTCCAGACGATTGCATTGAGTATCAGTTTTCGGAAATCGGGGTTCCACCAGTCTTTATAGAAGTGCCCACCCGTGAATCCAAAACCGCGCCCTCCATTGCTTCTCTGCACCGCCCACCCTACCGTATGTTGTTGGGAGGTATTCGGGGGCTGAGTTTGGAGAATGGGAGTGAGGCGTGAGTCGTTATCTCGAAACCGGATATTGTAGTAAAACTCCTCTGGTTGGGAAAAAGGATGTACTCCCCGGCAGATAGGATGCTCCGAATTTGGTAACGATGTAGCGGCATTCCACGTCTGTATAGCAGAGTACCAGTGATTGGGAGTGTTTCCCGTCTCGTAATCGAAGTAGCCCCCTACCCACTCCGTAATTTTATCGTGGTAGCGGGTTGGGTGGAAGGTAGACCAGTGGTACATCACGAGTCCACACCCGCGATTCATCTGCTTCTCTAGTGCTTTCATTCTATCTGCTACGTAGAGGGGATGGTCTTTTTCGTTGTGGTCTCCCCCATCCGTAATGTAGACGATGGTATCGGCGGTATCTAGCACGGATTCGTCGGGAACCCAGCCCTTAAAGTAGGCTTGGGTACGTACCCCTTTTAGGTTGGGGCAGGTATCGAGTAGGTGCTTAATGAGAATAACGCTTTTCTCGTACTCGTGGGCATACTTGTCGTGTCCGGTAATGGGGCCCGCGATAAGCACGATGTTCTTCTCTTTTGGGGTGGCGCATACTGCCCCAATACCCGCTATCTGGAACAAACTGAGCCAGAGCAGAGTCTTTGCTACAAACGGCGTTTGCATGGAAACCTATCTCCTTTTGTTTCCCCATTCTACGAAGAACGGAGGTGGGTAGGGTATATTTAAGGTTGGAAGTTTAGATAGCATACAACTTCCAAAGAGTGTATCGAAATTCCTGTCTGATTGGCAGAAAAGGGAGAAAAATTCCGAACGATGAAGGCAAGTTCTCGTCATTTTTGGTGGGTAGGTGCGCTACTGGGATTGCAGAGCCTTACCGCCCCACTGCTTCTCGCCCAAACCCCACCCGCAAAAAACGCCCCCCCCGTTCAGATGCCCCCCGCCGTTCGGCAAGCCGCCGAGCAGTTTGACAAAGCCATTAAGTTTCAGCGTGAGCGCAAACTTCCCCAAGCCATCTCCGCCTATATAGAGTATATTCGCCTCGCAAAAATCGCAAAAGTGGCTACCAATGCGCTTATTCCTGCCTATGTAAACTTGGCAACGCTCTACGGGGCGCAAAACAGCATTAAAGAGCAGACCGAAACCCTGCACGAGCTGACAAAACTCGCCCCAAACAACGCGGGTATTTTGGCAGATGTGGCGAACCTCGACATCTCACAGGGGCGTTTTGAGGAGGCAAAATCGGAAGCAGAGCAGGTTTTGAAGATGAAACCCGCCCCTACATTTGCCGCCGCCGCGCACTTTACACTCGGAATCTACTATCTACAGAAAAACGAACTCCCCAAAGCACAGCAAGAGTTTTTACAAACAACAAAACTCGCCCCGAACAATGCACAAGCCTTTATGAACTTGGCGATAAGTTATGCCCGTGACAAAAAGATTCCACAAGCAATCGCCGCCGCAGAGAACGCACGGCGGGTCGCGCCAAAACTCCTTCAAGCGTATGTGTTTCTGGGGAACTTCTACCGCGAGTCAGGCAACATTCCCAAAGCGGCACAGGCACTCGATGGCGCAGTTGCGATAGAACCCAAAATCCCGAACCTACAGTTTGAACGCGCCCTACTCCATCAGCAGATTGGCGACTTCACCATCGCGCTAAAAGGCTACCTAAGTGTGTTGGAGTTGGAGCCAAACAACGCCTCTGCTCGGCTTAATGCAGGGCAACTCTACTTTGGTTTACAGAACCCCGTCGCCGCAAAAATTCAGTACCAAGCGGCAGAAAAACTCCTTCCCAAAGATGCGCGTCCCTTAGTCGGCATCGCGCTCTGCGACATCCAACTTGCCCAAGCAGAGTCCTCGTACCCAAAACGTCTACAGGTGTTCCGACAAGTAGAAGAGGTACTAAACAGAGCGAACACACTTGCCCCCAATAGCCCCTTAGTACAAGACTCCCTGCTTCTGCTACACGAACGCGCCAACCACTTCCCAGAGGCAGAAAAACTGGTTCAAAAGCGGCTAGACAAGGAACCTGATGACCCCAAAAACTACTACACTATGGCACGTATCCTACGCGCTCAACGGCAGATGGACGCGATTATTACGCTATGGAAGAAGTACCGCACCAGAAAGCCGGACGACAAAGCCTCTTATGCGGAAGCCGCCGACGCTTATGAACTTTCAGGAAGAGCAAAGGAGGGGGTAAAGGAGTGGGATATTTACCTTC
>OMJJ01000329.1 GCA_900299305.1 bacterium
ACCTTCAAAGAAAGCCCAAAGATGTTCATGCCCACCTACAAAAAGCGCGGATGCTCGTCTCTTTGCAACAACTAGACGAGGGACGCAAGGAGTACCAGACGGCTCTTACCCTCGAACCCGAAACCCCAAAGACTCTTAACGAGCGGTCACTGGTTGGGATACAACGGGTACAAGCGTATCGCGGCTTGGCAGATATATGCCGCCAACAACAGAAACACGAGGAGGGAGTGGGCTATCTGGTCAAGGCAAAAGCCATAGACCTAGCCAGCTCTAAAACCTTCTCTGTCCCCCCCTCTACCGACCTTCTGGCAGAACTTGCGAGTATGTACGCCCTCGCCGGCAAGAACGCAGAGGCGATTCGCGAATACGACGACCTTGCTCTCTATCCAGGTCGTGAAATTTCGGCACTACAAGAGATGGCACGGCTCTGTGATTTAGTGAACGATGTAGACAGGGCACGAAATGCCTATCGCCGCGCCGCTCTGCGTTCCAAAGACCCGGTAGCGCAACTGCTACAGGTGGGAACCCTCTATCGTAAACGTCAACAGTTCTCTAAAGAGGTAGAGGAGTACCGTGCGCTCCTAGAAAAATACCCCAAAGACCCCCGCGTCTATTCGGCTCTCGCCTCGACTTACGAGCTACTGCAACAGGACGAAAAAGCCGCCGATACCTACCGCGCCGCCCTTGCTCTCGACCCCAAAGCGATAGGAAACCCCACGCTCAGAGGACATCTTGCAACGGTCTATGTACGCCTAAAGAAATTTGAAGCGGCACGAGCAATCTATGAGCAACTGATAAAAACTCAGCCCACACAAGCACAACACTATGCTGACTTAGGGCAGATTTATGTGCAGGAGAACCAACGCTCGGCGTTTTTGGCATGGCTACAACGCAAACTAGAAGCAACCCCTAGCGACGAAGTACTCTTCAACTACCACTACGAGGAGATGGAGCGGCAGAAAGGGGCGGAGGCGACCCTAAAGTATCTGGACGACTTGAGTGCAAAGCACAAAACAGACCGCAAACTTCAAGAGGCTTATGCCAACGCTCTCCTTTCGCACTTTAGGGCGGCAAAGGCACTGGTTATCCTGCAAACTCTTGCGGATACCTACCCCAATGACCTAAACGCTCAAGTGAACTTGGTAGAGGCACTGGATAAAAGTGGCAAGCAAGCAGACGCTACCAAACACCTTATCAAAATTACAGAGCGCAAAGAGATTCCTGCTGACGTGCTCCTCGGCTTTAAGCGGCAACTAGGGATGCGCTATCTCGATGCAAAACAGCCAGAACTTGCCTTTCCTTATCTGTTTGCGGTTGCGAAGGGGGCGCGAAACGACTTTCAAGCAGTGGTAATCGTGGCGGATATGCTTGCCAAAGACGGACGCGATGAGGAGATGCTTCCTATCTATGGGAACATCCTGACGCTCAAGGGGCAACCCAATTCGTTATATGCAGAGGTACATAAACGAATGGCGCGTATCCATGCCAAAAAAGGGCGCAAAGCGGATGCAATAGGTCACTTTAAGGAGGCACTCCGCATTAACCCCGAAGACAACACGGCAAAACAGGAGATGAAGGTACTCGAAGGAAAGTAGACGGAGGCAACACCATGTCAGACACAAAGGGGTATCGGGAGGCGTATCAGCGGGACGGCTATCTAATAGTCCCCGACCTATTTACAGCAGAAGAGATGACCGCCTTCAAAGCAGAGATGCACCGCCTTTTGGAAGCAGTGCGCGAGGAGGCGGTTGCAGAGGGCAACGACCCCGAACGGGTGGTGCATGGCGGGGTGTATGTGGGGCTTTCTATTCGTAGTGAGGCGGCGCAAGCGGTAGCACGTGACCCTCGTATCCTCGATATTTTAGAAGCGATATACGCCCCGAACCTTGAGTTTCTCAGCGATAAAATCGTATTCAAAAGCGAGTCTACGGCTTACGGCTCCCCTTGGCATCAGGATTGGCACTACTGGCACGGCAGTAACAAAATCTCGGTGTGGCTCGCCCTAGATAACGCAACGGTTGCCAATGGCTGTATGAAACTGCTTCCCGGCTCTCACCGCGCCGCCGTTACACACGACGGAGAGGTCGAGCCCGGAGATACCTTTGTGCTTAGGCTAAAGCCCGGTGCCGTAGACGAAGCGCAAGCCGTAATCGGAGAGGTTCCGGCAGGGGGTGCGGTCTTCTTTTTGGATTTAACCCTACACGCGAGTTATCCCAACACCAGCGGCGAAGACCGTTGGGCTTGGATAGGAACGTATCGGGATACCAGAGCTGGCACTGAAGAGTACTCTTGGGCAAAGGCGCGTGTGGTACTGCGGGGTGAGTAGGGCTAGTGCTGAAACAGGAACTCTTTGCTGTTTAGCAGTGCCCAAAGAATATCTTGCCAGCCCTGCTCCCGTTTTGGGGCAGTTTTGAGAAGCTCTAGCAGGGTTTTCGATTCGCTACTGTTGGGTTTTCGAGAGAACGCACTCAGGCAGAGCGCGTCCAATATCTCACTATCGCTCTTCCCAGATTTTAGGAGTCCGTTGAGAACACACTCTCCAGAGTTCAATTTAGACTGGATTTCGTTACTATTTAGGAGTGCAAGTGCTTGCGACATGGCGGGGTTGCAGTTGCGCTCTGTGTCACTAGGCATCACGCGGGGAGGTCGTCCAAAGGTGTCTAGCATAACAGAGGGGATTTCGGTATCGGCGAGTTCTATGGCGCGAACGCCTACGGGCATACCAGAGAATCTATCTTGTACCCCCGTGAGTTGTGCAATCGCATCCGATAACTCCTCTGCGGGAAGCCTTCGGGCGGGGTAGTAGGCGAAGAGACGGGTGTCGATACGGTTAGTGGGATTAGGTTGTGCGGAACGCTGATAGGTTTGCGAGAGCATGACGGTCTTCATAAGGTACTTTACGTCGAAGTTATGTTTTCGCATCTCGTCGCAGAGCCAACGCATCAGCGGCTCGTTTTTTGCGGGGTTCGTACTCCGAATATCGTCTACCGGCTCTATAATCCCCTGCCCAAAGCATCTTGCCCACACGCGGTTCACGATGTTACGGGCAAAGTCGTCTTGCTGGATAATCCACTCTGCCGCCTTAACCCGCCTATCTTCGTCCTTAGTAAACACCATGCTCACTCTATCAAAAGGGCGCGGCTCCATCTTCTGCCCCGTGCGGGGGTGCTGAATTTCGCGGGTATCGGTGTTTGCAATGCTTTCGGGAATACCGTCGGTGTTCTCCCCAGAGCCAGCGACTTGGCTCCAGAGGGCAACAAAGTGGTAGTAGTCGTCTTGTGTCACCTTCTCTGATGGGTGGTTGTGGCACTTCGCGCACTGAATACGATTACCCAAAAAGACCTGTGCAATCATCTCACTGGTCGCTTCGTCACCGCGTACCCAGTAGGGGCTACCGCTCTTCCCCGGTACACGGCTTACATAAAAGAGACCCTGACGATTGCTCTCTGTTTCGCCTTTTGCCGTAAGAATATCGGTTGCTATCTGGCTCCAAGCGCGGTTCGCGTTGAACTGCTCGGCAAGCCACTGCTGAAACAGCATCGCACTTTTTCGCCCCATATACTCCCTACGCAGTACAAACAAATCCCCCATTTTCAACCCCCACACCTGCCCATATTCGGGACGCTCTAGCAGAGTATCAATCCATTTTTCGCGCTTGTTGGGGGCAGTATCGTTTAGAAACGCCTCTACCTCTTCAGGGGTGGGTAGGGTTCCGATGGTGTCGATAGCGGCACGGCGCACAAACTCGTTATCGGTACAGGTGGGAGAGGCAGAAAGATGGAGTTGCTGTAGTTTTCTGTTTACAAGCGTATCTATTGGGTTACTCTCTTTGGGGTACGCGGTTTTTGCAATGGTCTGCGGGTAGGGCGAGAGAAAACGCGCCACTGCAATCTTATCGCGGTACTTGGCAAGTACGGCGGTCTCCCCTGCCCTCTTTTGTTGCACAAACCCAGACGGGGTAACGGTGGCTATGGCAATATCGTTCGTAGAGAAGAGGGCACGGTGAGTAACGTCGTGGATAGTGCCGTCCGAGAGGGTAGCACGAACGGTTAGGCGTTGCATTTCGAGGGGGCGCATCGTGCGCTCGTTGGGAAACACCTCTAGTTTGGTGAGAGTTGGCTCTTTTCCTGTAGCCCCAGCCGCCCCCTGCTCTAGCCATCCCAACAGAATACGGTACTCATCCGAGTTTTTGTCTAGTACTTTACCGCCCCTGTGTGCTACCTCTAGGAGCGGCTTCCGCAAAAACAGACTGCGCTCTGGAGCCTCGCGGGAGATACGGCGACCTCCTAAATGACGAGTAATGGAGGCGAAATCTATCTCTGGAGCGTAACCGCGTAAGGAGAGCCGAAAGCCCCCTTTTCCCTGCGCCGCCCCATGACATACCCCCTGATTACATCCCAGACGGGAAAGAGTGGGTATCACATCCTGTACAAAACCATAGGTAAGCGGGGGCTTGACGAGTAACTGCGCCCTTTTGGGAGGGGCAGGAGCGGCAAACACGGACACCCCGCAAAACGTAAGCAGGATAGCATAGCAGAGAAGTTGTAAGGAGGTACGTGTTCGGAGCATAAGCATCTCTAAAAGTGGGCGAATAAGTACATCGGGTATGTCGCTCTTATGGTACGAATGTTTCACCCCTACCCGCTCGATTTCCTGCTACAACGACGACAGTGCCTCTATCGCCTCTTTTATCTCTTTGGTATGCTCTTCGTCGAAACCAACCCACGCCTTTAGTACCCTGCCCTCTTTTCCTACGAGGTAGGTAGTGGGCAAGCCGCGCACCCCAAAGTTTCGGTAAGCAATAGAGTACTCGTGTACCTGCGTGGGGTCGCGAAGCAGGACAAGAGGGCTGTCTTCATGCTCCTTTTGGTAGCGAGTGAGGGCATCTACCTCGTCCCATGTGTTGACTGCGAGTACCGTTACCTCATGGTTTTCGTCACGGCTCTCGTTCAGGGCTTTGGTGATGGTCTTCAACTGCTTGGTGCTGTTGGGTAGCCACTCCGCCCAAAAAGTAAGCAGGTAGGGCTTGCCCTTCCACTTCGAGAGGCGCACACTCTCGCCGCTACTATTCAGAAAAGCAACATTGGGAACCTCTGTCCCCGGCTTTAGAAGATAGTTTTCAGGGCGGGGCGGAACATAGAGTTTTGCACCCGCTGGCAACTTAAACGCGAAAAAAGAGTTAGCAATGGGTTCGTTCAGTTTTAAGCCCGTGCGCTTCTCTCGCACTATCTCCTGATACTCCCCGTCGTCTTCATCAAAAACGCTGTAGCGACGGGGAAGCATATCCTCTCGGTTAAGCCAAGTGAGAGTTTTGCGCCCTTTCTGGGTACGGCGCACCAGTACCTCTTTGGGTTGTTCGGTACGCACCACTTCGAGACTAGTGGCTCCGCGTGTAAGGGAGATATAGGGGTCGGGCAAAAACATTAAGGAGGGTCCCACCACATGAACCAGCACCCCCAACTCCCCTTGTAGCATCAGAGAGCCATCGGGTTGGAGGGTCTTCATGTAAAGGTTACGCTTTTTGTCGTACTCCCAAATCGTTTTGCCATCGCACACCATAACCGCCGACTCGTTCTCACCCTCTACCGACACCTCTACTCTGGAGAGATTGGGACGTTTTCCCCAAAACCGTAACGTGACCTGTAGGGGTTTCTCTAAGTGAGCAGTACGAAGGTAGTTAATGGTCTCGGTATACTGTAGGGTTTCGGCGTTCTTATACGCCTCCGACCACGCCTCCAGTACCTTTTGGGTTTTGGAGTTCATCGGCTCTTTGGGCCAAGCCCAGCTGCTGTCGCGCTGGCGGGGGCGTACCTCGTCTAGTTTTTTCTCGTCGTTGGGAGGTGCATCCGACTGTTGTGCGAACGTTCGGAGAGTACCAAACACCAACACAAGCAACGCCCCAACGCATAGAAGGGTTTTCCCTGTATAAACCACGCTGTTTTTGAGTTCAACCCGCATTTAGTCTCTACGCTCCTGCTTTTGGTATTCCGCATACAACCTATTAGACGATGCAAACCCAATAAGGTTATTCCACAACAATAGAGAAAAATTTCCCTTGCAGTATACCCAAAGGCGATTAGACACAAGCGTTATATGCGGTTCTTGCAGGCTTGCAAACAGGCTTGCATATGCCCCCGCGATTCGGCGGCGATAACGCAACACTGCTCGACGCTATACTCTTTTGCCCCGATAATCTCTAGGTTTACCGGACCAGTGTAGCCGTTCTCATGCAGAACGCGGATATAGCCCACGAGGTCGATGTCGCCCCGCCCATTCGCCTGATTTTCGGGCTTGCCGGGATTCTGTTGTCTTCCCTTGCAGTCGCGAATATGTACGTGCTTTACCCTCGAAACCACCGCGGCAATCGCCTCCACAGGGTTTTCACTCGCCCGCCAGATATGCGACGGATCCATATCTATCCCAAACGCGGGAGAGTTTATCGCCTCCATTGCCCGTAAGGTGGTCGGGGTGTTGTAGATACTCGCCCCGACGTGCGCCTTCACACAGAGGGTTACGCCGTACTTCTCCGCCTTGTCCGCTAATGCCCCTAGCGAGTCTATGGACTGCTGGAGGGTCGCTTCGTCGTCGGACTTTCCGCCCGGTCCGCAGTTGATAATGGGAATCCCTATCTCCACCGCCGCCTGCATGGCGAGTTCCATCTTGGCGGCATCTTGGGAGGGTTGCTCCATCGCAAGCAGTTCCAGACCATACTCTTGTGCCAGCCGCTTAATCTCCGGTGCTACCTCCTGCCACCTATCTAGTACAAGGTGTTCACTCATGCCGTCTATGGCAGAGAGTTCTATGCCGTCGTAACCCGAAAGCGCAAGGTATTTGAAGGCGGTCTCCATGCTATGCCCGCCAAAGAGTACCGAGTTTGCTCCTAATTTCATACTAATTCCCTTCTAGTCCCTAGATTTCGCTTGCAGACGCGCCGCCTGTTTGGGGTCGCCGATGTGGAGGGTGTCGTAAGCCTGTTGAGAGGTCTTAAAGGGACCCAGTCCCTCAAAGCCGTGCCAGTCCCCTTGTGTATGAATGGGATTGGAAAGCCCCGTCTCCTGCTCACGGCGAGCGATATAGTCGTCCATGCGCTTTCGTAGCAGTGCCACCATCTCAGGCTCTTGCTCCGCCACGTTGTTGTTCTCGTCGGGGTCTTGCACAAGGTTGTACAGTTCTATCTCCGGCTTAAAGTGGAAATCGGGTTCTAGGGCGATAATCAGTTTCCATTCGGGAGTGCGCCAACCGTGCTTCCGCATCCAAGTACACTCGGTGATATAGATTTCCGATTCGTGCGAAGCGACCTCACCACGTACCATCGGCAGGAGGCTTTTGCCGTCGAAGGCAATACCCGCATCTATGTCTACAAGGTCGAGAAGAGTGGGTACTAGGTCTTTGTGTTGGCTGTATCCCGACAGTCGCGACCCCGCAGGTATCTTGTTGGGATAGTTGATGATAAGCGGCACATGAAGGGTAGGCTCGTAGATACCGTGATGGTCGAAGTAGCAGTCGTGGTCGTAGAGGGTCTCACCGTGGTCGCCGTTGAGGGCAATGACCGTATTATCCGATAGCCCCTGCGCCTCTATGGCGTTCAAGATGGTCTGGATACACGAGTCCATGTAGGCGATAGCCCCGTCGTACTGAGCGATAACATAGTCTTTGTCGGATATACCGGGGGGCATCCAACTCGCAAAGAAGTCGCAGAACGGCTTGAACGACATCACGGGATCCATAGAGCGGTTATCGGGGTCGGATTCGTTGCCATGATAGAACATCCGCTCGAAGGGCGCGGGGGGTAGGTAGGGGGCATGAGGATCCATGTGGCGCAAGAAGAGAAAGAACGGCTTATCATCCTCTGCCAGACGAACCAGTTCGGGAATGGCTTTCTCGTTGAGGTTTTCGGCTTTGGGGCTTCTGCCCTCGTTCCAACTCCCCCACCCCGCGTAGTCTAGGTAGGTATCGAAGCCGCGTGAGCCGGGGTTTCCAGTGAATCCAATACAAGTCGTGTTGTAGCCCTGCCCCCGCAGAATCTCTGCCAACGAGGTCACTTCAGGGCGTAGACCGCCTTTGTGTCGGAGTGCAACGACTTGGGTACTAAAGACATCCATCCCCGTAAGCATGGAGGAGTAGGCACTGGTGGTAGGAATGTGTGCGCTGATATTGTGTTCAAACAGTGCGCCGCCTTGCGCCAAGCGGTCTATATGTGGAGTGGTTTGGTGGGGGTATCCGTAACAACTCATGTGGTCGGCACGTAACGAGTCCACACCAAACAGAACGATGTTGGGCTTGCGTCCAGAAGACATTTTCAGGGTTCCTTCAAAAAGAGATACCTGATACTTCGACACGGTTTTGGGTTTCCCCTGCCCTTCCTCAAAAAGTTAAGAGGAGATTTGCCCAAGAATCGCGAACCTGAAAGCAAATTCCCATTTTCAAAGGAGAAGCGAGACTATGTTCGCGATACTAGCGGGTTTAGCATTGAGTTTGATGGGCGGAGTGAAGGCACAAGAGAAGCCTACTCCTGCCGTCAATACCCTCACCCAAAAGCAGGTGGAAGCAGGGTGGATGCAGTTGTTTGATGGAACCACTACGTTTGGATGGAAGGCACGGGGGGGTGCAGAGTGGAAACTGGTAGACGATGCCGTACAGGGAACCTGTCTCGGTACCAGCATGGGAATGCTTAGTACTACCTCTCTCTTCGCCGACTATGAACTTCATGTCGAGTCGTGGATAGAGGAGGACGCGAACAGCGGTATCATGCTTCGTGCGCCCCTAGAAGGCGAAATTACTGGCGATAACTCGTATGAGGTGAACATCTACGACAAGCATAAATCGTACCAGACGGGTGGTATCGTCAATATCCAACGTCCCAAGCGCAAAGTACACTCGGTAGGACGCTGGACGGCATTTGATATTACCGCCGAAGGCGACCATATCGTGGTGCTAGTCGATGGTAAAAAGACCGCCGACGTTCACGACAACAAGCACGTATCCGGAGTGATTGCGCTACAGAGTTGGGGTAAGGGTTCGGTGCGCTTTCGTAACGTGCGTATTCGCCCCCTAAGCCTAAAATCTATCTTCAATGGGAAAGACCTATCGGGTTGGAAACCGCTTCCCGGTAAGTCGGTCTTCTCGGTGACATCGGAGGGCTACCTAAACATCAAGAACGGCGGCGGTGACATCCAGACCGAAGGGCAGTGGGGAGACTTCATCCTCCAACTCGACATCTACTCCAACGGCGACCACCTAAACAGCGGGGTCTTTTTCCGCTCTTTGCCGGGCGTGTTTTGGGGCGGCTACGAAAGCCAAGTACGCAACCAGTGGGAAGGTGATGACCGCAATAAACCCGTAGACTACGGAACGGGGGGACTGTACAACCGCTTCCCCGCTCGTAAAGTGGTCTCTAGTGATAGAGAGTGGTTCTATATGACGGTACTCGCTAACGGTGCTCATGTCGCGATATGGGTAAACGGCTACCAGACCTGTGACTACGTAGATACCCGCCCCGAAGCCCGCTCTGGTAGCGCAAGAGATGGGGTACGCACCAAGCCGGGTGTGTTCAGCCTACAGGGTCACGACCCTACCACCGACCTCTCATTTCGTAACATTCGGGCAGTAGAACTACCTAAGCCGTAATTCTTTAGAACTGCTGCCAAAAACCGTATAAATACGGTATGACCTCTACTCTCTAAAAACACCCAATTTCCAATAATGTAGTGTGGATTAAAAGGGAAGAGAGTAGAGGTCAACTTGGCAAAAGATACGCAACTTTCGGTGCTAAAAAAGGTCTTGGACACTGCCCCCCATGCCTTTCTCATTTTCGACGAATCGGGTTGCTGTCTCCATGGAAATAGTGCAAGCCGCGACCTCTTGGGCTACACTCACCAAGAGATGCAAGGCATCTCCGCTGAAACGCTTTTCCCTGCGCTATTCTCATTAGGAAATTCCGAGTGGGGAGAAGGAGTCTGGCTCGCTACACTCGATAATGAATCGTTAGCCATGACTAAACAGGGTGGTCTTATCCCTATTCGGGTATCTGCATCTAAACTCAAGCAAAACAGCCCCCAATACTTCGCCTTCTATGTACAAGATATTACCCAAGAGAAGCATAACGAAGAGTTTATGCTTCAACTTCAGTACCTTGATACCACCACCGGACTCGCAAATAGAACGCTCTTTGTAGAGAAATTGGTCTCTTTATTGGAAAAGGCAGAAGAGGAAGAGACTACGTGTGGACTCCTACAAATCGGACTAGATAGGTTCAAATACGTTAATGACAGTTTTGGGTATCGTTTTGGAGATAACCTGCTCTGTGCGGTAGGTCAACGGCTCTATGATACTACCCGTCGAGGAGATACGGTTGCCTACTTAGGGGGTGATGAGTTCGCACTAATACTTCCCAACGCCTCCCAAGAGAAAACGCTCCAGATGGCATACAACATCCTAGAGCAGATGCAGTCCCCCTTTTGTATAGAGGGTACGGAAATCTATCTCACTTGTAGCATTGGAGTGGTACTCTATCCCGATGCAGGTAATTCCGAAGACAAACTACGCAAAAACCTACACTCCGCACTCCACCTAGCAAAACAGTCGGGGCGCAACAACGTGCAGATATACTCTCCTCTATTGGCACTTCAAGCCGAAAAACGGATACGAATGCACGCCGATATGCACACCGCTCTTGCCCAATACCAGTTCTCGCTCTACTATCAGCCGCTAGTAAACCCACAAAATGGCAGAATTAAAGGCATGGAGGCTCTTATACGCTGGCGGCATCCCGAAAAGGGAATGATACCCCCCGGTGAGTTTATCGGGTTTGCAGAAGATAATGGACTGATATGTGAGATAGGCAGATGGGCGATGTGGACGGCTTGCGAACAGACCCAAAAGTGGCACGAAATGGGGTTTCCTTTGCGTGTCTCTGTAAACGTGTCGCTCAAACAGTTACTAGAGCCGGACTTCGTGGAAGGAGTGGTGCAGGTACTATCAGAGACTAAACTACCTCCTAGCTCATTGGATATAGAGATTACCGAAAGCCTTGCGATGGAGCAGTTCGACACGATTGTTCCCAAACTCGCGGCTCTACGCGAAATGGATATTCGTATCTCCTTAGACGACTTCGGTACAGGTTACTCCTCCTTAAACTACCTCACCACTCTCCCTATTACCAAGGTGAAACTGGATAGAGGTCTAGTGCAGTTTACAAACACCGAGCAGAAGGAAGCCATAATGGTAAAATCGATTATCCAGATGGCGCACCAACTCAACCTAGAGGTTGTCGCCGAAGGTATAGAGACCACCGAACAACTTCAATGCCTAAAAGAGTACGGCTGTGATACCATACAAGGCTACTTCTATAGCCGCCCCCTCCCCACTCCCTCCTTCGAGCAACTTCTATGGCAACAGCCTTGGAACCCTGTCGCTCATGCCGCATAGATGATAACTTCCTTCCTTACTGATGTTACGCAGTGCAAAAGGTTGTTGCCCTCATCACCAACCTCTTCTCCCAAGTTTGGGCGAAGAGGCGAATGCACTCCATAGGAAACAAATTCCCTTTTCTTAAACAGGCACACCTTACTCATAACAAGAAAACCTTCCTACTTTCTCTTTCTCCCAGAATTGGAAGAAAGATGTCCTGCAAGGACAAAATGAGGGCGAGTGCGTAACATGAGTCATTCACAATCGTGCCTCCCTTAACAACCACACACGCAGGAAACTGCAAGGCAACCAACGAATAGGAGGGTATCTGTATGTAGAAAGGGAAAATGGTATAGCATGGGGAGAAGAAGAGGCACAACGTAGGATAAAAGAGACACAGCGAACAGGAGCTACCAGCCTCAACCTAAGTTGGCTTAACTTGACCACTCTACCTAGCACTATTGGGCAACTACAGAACCTCACGGAACTGTATGTCGATAACAACCAACTCACGACCCTCCCTGACCGTCTCTTTGACCTCACGAACCTCACGAAACTGTCTGTCTATAACAACCAACTAACTTTTCCTCCACAAGAGATTGTTGACCGCGGCAGCCATGCTATCATCGCCTACCTTCGTGATATCTACACCTGCCGGAAGAACGCCAAGCCCCGTTATGAAGCCAAACTTGTCCTCGTGGGGTATGGCAGAGCAGGGAAGAGTTGCCTCGTCAAACACCTACTCGGGCTAGAGCCCAAAACCAACGAAGACCCTACTGCGGGCATCGAAATTACCCCACTACCACCATTTCCACATCCCTCTCTACCCGATACCGATATACAACTGAACGCATGGGACTTTGCAGGACAGGAGATAGAACACGCCACACACCGCTTTTTCCTTACCGATAGGTCACTCTACCTCGTCCTTTGGAAACCCAGAGAGGGGGAGGAGATGCGACAGGTCGAGTACTGGCTACAGACCATCGCCCTCCATGTTCCGGGGGCTCGTGTCCTCCTTGTTCCCACCTATGCCGACGAAGGCATCATCTCTCACCTGAATCTTAGAGAGATGCAAAACCGATTTACTGAAGGGAGCAACCAAGGGCACCTCTACATTGGGAATATCTATCCTGTTGGGAATATAGAAAACCAAGGGATTGAGGAACTCAAAAAAGCAATCGCGGAGGAGGCACAACACCTTCGAGGAATGGGAGAGCCTTGGACACCCAACGCCATCGAGGCAGAAAACGAGATGATGGAACGGAATCAACACGACATCACAGAAGACGAGTATGTGAATCACTGTGTGAATCACAAGATACGCCCAAAGGATGCACGGGGGTATCGTGGTCAGTACTGGCACGACTTAGGGAAAATCCTCTACTTTTCGGAGGATACCCACCTCCGTAATCTGGTAGTACTGAAGCCGAACTGGATAAGCAAAGCGATGAGCAGAGTGATGAACGACACACGGCTCCTAGACGATAAGGGAGTGCTTCCCCACTCACGTTTGCCAGAGATATGGGACAAACAAGATACCCACGGCTACCGCTATCCTCCCAGGCACCACCCTACATTCCTGAAGTTGATGTATAAATTCGAGCTAGGTTATGAGTTACAGGGGGGTACAAAGACACTGGCGCCGCATCTTTTGCCCATGAACTCTCCTGATGAAGTACTCTCCGCTCCGACAGATGGAACTCCGTGTGTTCAGATGACCTATCGCTTCGGTTTCATGCCTGCGGGATTGATGTCTCGGTTCATCGTTCGTACACACCACTACTTATATAAAGGTATGCACTGGCGAGAGGGAGTGGTGTTGGAGTCGAAGGATCATTTTGCAAAGGTGGTGACGCGCGAGGATTTGAGCCAAGATGTGGTGGTATTGGAGGTATGGGGTAAGTACCCTTCAGACTTCATCACCCGTCTTCGGTATGAGTTGGACGACATTTTGAGCGAGTACAAGGGAGAGAATTGTATATGTGAGATACCTTGTCGTACCCAAGATTGTAAAGGTGTGTTCGATTACAAAGATATTATCAAACGGCGTGACCGTCGTGGAGATGATAGCATAGTCTCTTGCCTAAAATGCGATGAGGATTTCGCTATAAAAACACTCCTACAAGGATTGGAGCGGCGATACGACGATACCTCAAAACAGTTCCATATAGACATACACACATACAAATGCCCTGCCCATATTGTATTCATGCCACCAGAGAGTAGCCTCATTCAAAGTATGAGAACGATTTTGCAGGAGGAGTGCGACCTCTACTTTGTTTGCGAGAACCCCTCCCATTTGGAGATGTGTGGGAATCCGTTTCGTGTTCGACAGAGCAGGGAGTGGTTGGAGAAGACTTTACCCATAGTGCAAGGGACTGTGAAAGTAATAAAGTCCCTAAAAGGTAACTTCGCAAAAGTCGAGTGGTTGGAGAACGAAATGCCATTACTGGAGAACTTCAAAGAGTTCAAAACTACTAAAATGCCGGAAAGGAAGTTGGCATTACGGGGGGAGTTCAGCGAAGAGATGTCCCCACGTCACGAGGTACGCTACGGAGATGTACTCGAAATCCCCCCGCACCATATTGAACAGTTTTATCAGGCGATGTCATCCATCACTAAAGGCGATTGGGGTGGGCTGGCGCAAGTTCCCTACGAAGGCTCTTCGGAAACCAGTCGCAAGGTGCTTTGGGTCTGCCCAGAGTGCTACAAAAAGATGGCACGCTAATCGGTATTGCCGTTGCTCTGCCTCGTAGACACCCTATACGCAAAGGCTACCGTTTATAAGGAGGAACTTCCTAGGCAAGAAGCCAATAGGCTTTCACTACTTTACTTCGGAAGGCACACCTATGGCTCTTGACATCCTCATTCGTAACGTACAGATAGCAGACGGTACAGGCTCCCCGCTCTACTCTGCCGACATCGCGATAACGGGCGACTCGATAACTGAAATCGCCCCCCTCGCGCCCAACGCTACCGCCGAACAGGTGATAGATGGCACCGGGTTAGTCGCCGCCCCTGGCTTTATCGACATCCACACCCACGCCGACATCGCCCTCATGGCGCGTCCTGAACACCACCCCAAAATGATGCAAGGGGTCACTACGGAGGTGTTTACGAACTGCGGTCTGGGCTTTGCGCCCGTGAATGAGGAGGGGCTTGCTATTCAAAAGGACTACATTTTGGGGCTATTTGGAGACGATGGAAACGCGAATCATCCTCCTCACCCCAAAGTGGACTGGAAGTGGCGGAGCGTGGCGGACTTCCTAGAGCGTTACGAGAAGAACGGTATCGGAACGAATCTTGCTTACCTCATGCCGCATGGTTCGGTGCGTGTTTCGGCGATGGGCATGGCAGAGCGTCCCGCAACCCCCGACGAACTGGAGACCATGCGGAGCATGATAGCGCAAGGCATGGACGAGGGGGCTTGGGGGTTGAGTACGGGAATATGGTACGCCCCCATGCGCTCGGCGGATAGAGCGGAACTGGTGACGGTGTGCAAAGAGGCGGGTTTCTTTGCGACCCACCAACGCGACTATGCGGAAGCGATTTGGGAGGCGACCCGCGAGAGCCTTGCGATTGCGAAGGAGGCGGGGGTTCCCGTTCAAATCGCACACCTACAGATGAACGGGGCGAGCAATGCAGGGCGTGCAGGAGAGTTATTGGAACTCCTCGAAGGCGCAATCGCGGAGGGCATAGACGTTACTTGCGACACCTATCCCTATACCGCGGGGTCTACCTTTATTCAGGCACTACTCCCCTCTTGGGCTGTAGATGGAGGTCCGGACAGTATCCTGCGCCGCCTTTCGGAGCCAGAGACTCGCGCTAAATTGGTAAGCGACATTGCAGGGTTTCCTACCGACTGGAGTAGGTATGCGGTAGTTGGGGTTTCGTCGGATGCCAATAGCCCGTATGAGGGGCTAACCTTTCCCGAAATCGCACAAAAACGTGGTATGAGTATAGCGGAGTGGATGTGCGCGGTGCTAGAAGAGGACAACCTTAAAGCCTGTTTCGTGTCGCATGGTGCTCACGAGAACAATGTGCGCGAAATTATGCAGTGGAGCCGCCAGATGATAGGAAGCGATGGGTTACACCTTCCGGGCAAAACGCATCCGCGCCTCTATGGAACGTTTCCACGTGTACTGGGGCATTATGTGCGAAATGAAGGGGTTATCTCACTTGCGGAAGGAGTTAGGAAGATGACCTCCGCCCCCGCAGAGCGTTTGGGCTTGAAGCGGCGAGGCGTACTCCGCAAAGGTAACTTCGCGGACATCGTACTTTTCAACCCGAATACCGTGATTGACCGTGCCACCTTCGACGACCCCCTCCTCTTCCCCGATGGGATACCTTGGGTGTTTGTTAACGGCAAGGCAGTAAAAGCGAATGGCAACCCAACAGGAGACTTGGCGGGGCGAGTGCTACGCAAAACGAAATAGAACAGTATCCGCCTCCTGAGTATTGAACTTAGGAGGCGGATACTGCGATGAGACTACGGTATCAAACTGGTTTACTTCTCAATGGTGGTGGAGATTGCCTCGTCATGTCCTTTATCGGGGTCGTTGGCGGGGTTGGTAGCAGAGCGGTAGACGAGGATATTGCTCTTTCGTAGTTCCCACTCTGTTTTGGGGTAGAGTTCCGTGAGGCGGTCTAGTGCCTCTCCCAAAGTAATCCCCTTAAAGTCGATGGTAGCGAGTTGCGGAAACGCGCTGATGGGGTCGCATACGAAGTTGAGGTTGTACTCCAAGTTCAACTTACGAAGCACTTGGGGTAGCGTGGTGTTCCGCATCTGGAGGCTTACCATCTTTTTGAGTAGCGGACGCTCTTTTGCATCGTCGCGGCTTAGTTCGTGCTTTTCTGGTACGAATAGTTTGCCTTGCCCTACGGTCGTCCCCGGTTGCATCCCCTCTGCCCTGCGCTGTTCGTAGTTGTTCACATTCCACGTTGCGCTTCCTGCCCCTCGCCTCTCTAGTGAGATGTAGTAACTATCGAAGCCTTTCACCGACTCGCGCCCAATTTTCAGGACTGCCTGTGAATAGTCGTCCGATTCAAGTCCTAGATGAGTGCCTGGTGGGAGTTTGGCGAGTTGCTCTTCTATAATCGTGTGAAGCATCTCTTTGCCCAAAGTCTGCATTTCTGGGGGCAGGGCATTAAAGGAGACGGGTTGCCCCGCTTCCAAGCATTTTTGCACCTCTTGGGGTAGGCTCTTGGTCTGCCCCATAAACTCCATCCCTTTGCGATTTCGTTCACGAGAGCGTTCGGATTTGGGCATAAAGACCATATCCATTTCGGTAGCACTGGTAAGGAATCGGTAGCCTTTCGGTATCGCCTCCCACCTCCCCAACACATTTGCCGCCATCGCATCCATAAGGTCATGTACGGTCACAGCCGTACAATAGACCCCTAAGCTATTCGTGTCGAGTTCTCGTGCGGATTCGGCACGTTGAATCACGACTTTTGCTTTACGTGCAAATCCTTCCCATAGTGTGGTGTAGGGGTTTTCTAGGGAGCGCACGGTGGTTTTTGCTTTTAGCAAGGGGTCGTTATCAAAACTACAGGCAACCCGTGCCGAGTGTGCCAATTTGATAGACGATGCCTTGTTTGGCGCGAGATTGGCTTGTACCGGAGTACTTTGCGGAATGGTGAGAGAAGCACAAAGTAGTGTAATGCCTATCATGGTTAGCCTCCATCTTACGAAGATTCAGGGGGGAATTGCGTTAGTTTGGAAAACTCGCTTTAATATCCCATGCGTAGACGATGTCGGGGTACATCGTATCAATTACCTTAACTAGCAACTGATAGAAGTTGTTGACTCCACTTGGGCGAAAAATATCTTGCTTGCTACCCACCACCTCTCCGGGTGAAGAGAAGTAGCCGGTCATCAAGATGCCCGTGTACCCATTCTGATACCAGTCGAGTTCTGCTATTCCAAATCGGTTTGTCCCAGTCCAGCTCAAGGTGTAGTCAAAAAACACCATATTGTAAGGAGAACCTTGGGTGGTATAGGCGTGTGTGGAGGTAAGATAGTCGATATGAGCCACAGCGGCATCGGCTCTCCTAATACCTACACTGCATAATCCTAGCGTAAACAAGGCAAGAATCAGTGTTATTTTTACAACCAATTTCATGCTAAAACCCTCTTTCCTTAGTTTCCGTGAATTGCTCTTATTTGGTGGATAAAACCAGAGTAAATCACTACATATAGTCTGGCATACCCTGTCAAGAAGGTCAATACCTTTTGTAGTTTTCTGACACCCCCTTACTGAAATTTTGTAAGTGTGTGGTTTGTGGTGGATACTTTCACATTCAGATCTGTCGGGTTCTTGTGTGTAGAAGGGAGAAAATGAGCGTTGTGGTAAGAGGCAGAAGTGGGAGAAGTGTAAGGGGAGGGCGCGAGTGCGCCCTCCCCTTAGTAGATACGAAAACTATAGCCCCACTATCAACATGAGGAGGGCTTTTTGTGTGTGGAGGCGGTTCTCAGCTTGTTCGTAGATGGTGGGGGCGTGTCTGTCCATCACTTCCGTAGTCACCTCTTCGCCCCTATGAGCGGGAAGGCAGTGGAGTACTACCGCAGAGGCTTTCGCGTGAGACATGAGGGTGGTGTTCACCTGATAGGGTGCAAAAACGCCTAACCTCTCCTTCGTTTCTGCCTCCTGCCCCATACTTGTCCAGACATCGGTATAGACGGCATCGGCATCGCGTACCGCTCTTATGGGGTCGTGTCCTATTTCGACTTTGGCACCTGTCTCTTGGGCGATTCGCTTTGCCTCTGCAACATAGAGGGGGTCGGGAAGATAGCCTTCGGGGCAACCTGCGGAGATATTGACTCCCAACTTGGCGCAAGCAAGTAGTAGCGCATGGAGTACGTTGTTGCCATCGCCTACATAAGCGAGTTTGAGGGAGTTGCCAAGCGTTCCCGCGACCTCTTGCAGGGTAAGTAGGTCGGCGAACGCCTGTATGGGGTGCTCTTTGTCGCTAAGAGCGTTGATAACGGGAACGGTTCCGGTACTCGCGAGTTCTTCTACGGTCTCGTGGCGGAACACACGCGCCGCTATCACATCCACCCACCTCGAAAGGACGTTGGCGACATCTGCCACCGACTCACGGTTCCCCATACCAATCTCGTTGGAAGAGAGGTTGATAGCATGACCGCGCAGGTGCGTCATCCCCGCCTCAAAACTGACGCGGGTTCGTAGGGAGGGCTTCTCGAAAATCATAGCGAGGGTACGGGGATATGTCCATGCCACCGCCATTTGGCGTTGTAAGTCGAGAGCCTTCAAGCCCACGGCAACATCTAACACAGCACGAAACTGTTCGGCAGAGACATCGAATAGGCTGAGGCAGTGCTTTTTGCGCCAACCGGTAACGTCTTCGGCAATGAGGGTGCGTAGGGCTTCAATCTCTTCATTAGGGGTCGTTTGAGACATGGTTTCTCGCTTTCAAAGTGGGAATGAGAATAGTATGGCATAGTTAGGGGTTTGGGCGGAACCCCAACACCTCGATTTGGCTACTAGGAGGGGTACAATAGACGTGAAGTATTTTCCGAATAGCATAGGTACACCATTGAAATCGAGTAAAAACCTGCTCTCTGTTTTTCTGTTTTGGGGCGGCTTAAACGGCTTTCTGGCGGTAGCCCTGGGGGCTTTTGGAGCGCACGCCCTCAAGGAGCGGCTCACCGCAAACGACACGCTCTCTATCTGGCAGACCGCCTCACACTACCACCTTATTCATGCGGTTACGCTGGTGCTGGTTGCCCTGTTGGCAGATAAAATTATGAACGCTTCTCTGATACGAAAAGCAGGAACCGCGTTTCTGCTTGGGATTGCGGTGTTTTCGGGAAGCCTATACGCACTGGCACTCACCAATGTCAAGGTTCTGGGCGCGATTACCCCACTTGGTGGGCTGTGCCTGATGGCGGGGTGGGTGCTACTCCTGATAACAGGGGTTCAGAACATGAGCTCGGAGAAGTAGAGATGTTATTTGCAACGAAAGGGAACACCGATGATTCCAATTATTGATACCCACCAACACCTTTGGGATTTAAGCCTGTTTCGCTTACCTTGGCTGGAGGGCGCAGGAAAACTCAAGCGTAGTTTCGTGATGGACGACTACTTCGCGGCTACCGAAGGCTTGAACGTGGTTAAAACCGTCTACATGGAGGTCGATGTCGC
>OMJJ01000330.1 GCA_900299305.1 bacterium
CGTTATGTAAGGGGTGGTTCTGTTTCATGATAGGATACGCTCCAAGACTGAGTTCGTTTGCTTTGTTGTGTTGAAATAGGAAAGGGGTTTGCACTCACCCCACCCTAGCACCCGCTGCCCTTTACAAGGGGAGGGAATCTCGCCTCTCAAAAGTGGTTCGAGAGACACCCACTTAACACAGATTAGAATGTTGTACATACCCCAATAAGCCTTAACAAGGGGAAGGAACGTCGCCCCTGACAAAAGGCTTTTTGCACTCTGAAAAGTGGGCAGTTAAGAGTGCATTGCAAGTCTTCACCTTGTTAAGTGGGAGATTTAGAGGGGGTGAGTGCCTACCAGCAAGATAAAGTGCAAAGGGTAACTAACGGAGTCCTCGAAAAACAACACGAAACCCAATGTTGTCACACCCATACATAGAGTTGTTGACGAGGCGACTGGCACAACGGAAGTAGCCCGGAGCGTCGTTTCTCCAGGAACCACCGCGCAGAACGTGAACATCACTTACAGATTCATTCACTGGATTTACTATATTTGACGCGGTACTGTTCCAGAAATCTGCGTCGTACTCATCCAAACACCACTGCCACACATTGCCAGCCATATCGGTACAGCCCTCTAAACTTATACCATAACGCCCCACTACGGTGGTGCCTCCCGCATCTCCCCATCCCTTCTTGCTACACCAACACTTATCCCTATCGAACACATTCCCCCAAAGATACTTGCGCCTCTTCGTTCCACGTGCGGCACGCTCCCACTGCGCCTCACTAGGCAAGTCGCCGCCTGCCCAAAAAGCGTAACCGCGCACATCGTGCCAACTCACATTGACTATCGGATGGTCACGCTTCTGCCAGTTTTTGTTGAAAGAAGGCGTAGGAGGCATCTCCTTACCTACCACCTTGCAGTACCTTTCATACTGCTCCACCGTCACGAGGTTTTTATAGATATAGTAGTCTGTTAGTTCTACCGTGTGGCGGGGGTTATCCTTTCGGTCATTGTCACCCATAAGGAACTTACCAGTAGGGATGTAGACTAACTCTGCATTGTCTCTTGGGTTCTTGAGGAGCGTACTTTCCACGATTGATCCTCCGCCGTTTTTGCGTACCCTTGTTTAAGCTGCATTCGTCTGCTGTTGTTGAAATTTCTGCTCAAACGCTTCCGGGTTGATGTAGCCCAATGAAGAATGCCTCCGCTTACGATTGTACCAGACCTCTATCCAACGAAACACCGCCGCCCCATGCCTCTGCTCTTGATAGGTGTAGACTTTGCGGTCTGTCATATTGCTCCGCGCTTTCTATGTAGTAAATTCTACCCGCGAGGCGATGTCTTTTAACTCGGTGTACGTACATTCGACGGAATATCACCTTGAGTTAAAAATAGGTTGAGCCTTTCAACTGCCGCTTTACTCCACAGGCGGAAAAAGGTCTTTTACTGCAATCTGTTTTTCTGGTAGTGCCGCAAGCACAACGGCATCTTGTTCGGTATAGAGATGTGTAAGACGATACCCTGTTTCCGTTGGCTCTTGATAGACGTAGAGTTTGCGTTCGGCAACATCCAGTATCCAGAACTCGGTAATCCCTGCTTTTGCATAGAGGGGTACTTTGGTACGTCTATCGAAATCGAGTGACGAATCGGATACCTCTGCGACGAGTAGCAGGTCATCGGGAAGAGGGTGATGGGTGTAGGTAATCACGCTCTCTTTGGTCACTACCGCATCCGGTTCTGGTTCATTGTAAGTACCGTAAGGGGTAGGCAGAGCAATGGGAGCCTGTACCCTAATGTATTTCATACTAAAGATACTCTCTAAGCAGAGAATGAGGTTAGATAGAAACCGTGCGTGTCTTGGGTTTTGTCCCATTTTATCAACAATCACCCCCTCAATTAGTTCGTAGCGTCCTTCTAAATGCCCCGCCTCTTGAAGTCGGTAGCACTCCTCTACTGTCCATCGTTTTGGGGAGGGAATGGCGATACTCATGGTAGCCTCCTTTACGCTGTCCTCTTATCATTGAGAGGACAGTAAGCGCGAAAAGTTACGGTTTGTAGTCTCTCCATAGCCAGCGCAGGGAGTCCGGGAGAATGGCGCGTCCGTGTTCAAAACTGTGGAAGCCGTTCCCCATAACGAACTTATAGTCGTAGCCCTCATGTGCTAGGGAACGCGCCATCTCGTGATTGGCGAGGGGCCAGCTCCCGTGTTCGTTATCGAGGTCGTTCTCTCCATCTTGTAGAAAGACACGGATGTTTTTCTTGGGGGTTTTGCGTATCAAAACAGGATAGTTGTTCCCACCGGGTTGAATCAGTTGCCCTTTTGCATTGAGACGGGCGGCGATACCCGTAAACGACCCTACCCACGAGAGAACCTTCCCAAATTCGTTAGGACGCTCCCACGCCGCAGTGAAGGCACATATTCCACCCGAACTCGCTCCTGCTATGGCGCGGCTGTTGGCATCGTGGCGCAGTTTATAGGTCTTCTCGACTTCGGGGAGAATCTCCTCTTGCAACATTCGTACATACTGGTCGGAGAGGGTATCGTATTCGAAACTGCGATTCGAGCGGTTGTCTGCGAAGTTGCCGGGATTGATAAATACCCCGATGGTGACAGGCATATCACCCTTTGCAATAAGGTTATCGAACACTTTTGAGGTGAAGCCTACATAGCCGCCGCCATCCTGAAACACCATAAGACACACGGGGGTGTCTGCTTTGTACTGCGCGGGAACGTAGACCCACCAGTCGCGGTGCGTACCATCGAAGACTTTGCTGTTCCAGACGGGCATTTTGGTAACGGTTCCCTTTGGAACTCCCATCTGTTCTACACTGTCGGGGTGCGTGAGGTAGACCTCAGTTTGGCGTGTGGGAGAGCGTTTTCCGCCGACTTCAAAGTGGTAGCGTATCGCAAAGCCGTCGGGTTGGGTGGTGGTTGCGTAGTAGAGGCTGGTCTCCCCCAACTGCTCAAGGGTGAATTCGGGGGCTTTAGTCTCCATAACGAGTTTGGGTGGCTCGGTGACATTGGGGGCATCGACTAAAAACACGAGGTCGAGTGTACCATTGTTTTCGTGTGCAGGTAGCAGGGTTCCAACACGCAGAGTATCGGGGTTTTTGAAGAGGGCGCGAATGCTCTTTGCAAGTGCCTCTGCCTTCTCACCATAAGGAGGACGCTTGAGAGCATCACGAAGCGTGGTTGCGTTGAAAGGGGTTTCGGGCTGTTGCGCGAAGGTGGGAAGGGCAAGTACAAGACCTACCAGAGTGAATAACAAGCCTTTGTGCATGGTGATACCAGTCCTTAAATTACGAGTTGCCCCTATATTCGGAATCGGAAGGTGTACCTCCTTCCTTATTCGTCGTACTCCCAATCCGAGACGAAAATCGTATCTTCCTCTACGGTCACTTCGTAGACGGGAATTCCGTAGCCTCTTGCGGTAAGGCAGTCCCCGCTTTTTAGGTTAAAGCAGTAGAAATGCCGCATACACATCACTTCACCGTTATAGGCGGGTGCGCCCTGTAGGGGGGCGTTTTGGTGAGGGCAGAGGCTTCCCAC
>OMJJ01000331.1 GCA_900299305.1 bacterium
AGCGGATTAGCCCTCATCCTGTCCTTCGGACATCCTTGCCCCCAAGTTTGGGGGAAGGAGGATACGGCTGTAAGGTTTTCTCGTTACCAGCAAGGTGTACCTGCACAAAAAGGCTACTACCTGACTATAGAGTGCATTCGCCTCTTCGCCCAAAATTGGGAGAAGAGGTTGGTGATGAGGGCTACCACCTACCAATACGTGATGCCTGAGAGTAATACGATTGCCCTACGTTTTTGGGTTGCGGAGGTCTGCCTCCGAAACCGTATAGGGTAAGATGATTCTAGTTTACCGCAACCAAGCGTACTTTTCGCAAAAGGCAGTAAACATTCCTACCATACTCTACGCAATAGAGCAAGATAACTACTGCCGAATGGGAAGCAAACTTGACAGAAATTCACGCGCCCAACCTACTCTTTGATATTCTTCACTGCCTAGAGCCGGTGATACCCAAGTCGGTATCGCAAGCATATCGGCAGGGAATGGTGGGGGCGTGTGTGTCTGGAGCAGGGGTTCCTATTTTGGCAAGAGATATTTGGGCGATGTTTTTGCCCGGTCTTCCCGCACTCGGTTTGCAAGGCGAGATGGTCTCGCTTACGCCTACCACCGTGGTTGCTACTCTGCGAGAACGCTTGCGGTATGGGGTTCCGGTGGTGCTGTTTGGGTTTTCGGGCTTCCTTACCCCCCAAGAGGCAGAGCCTACCGACCTGAACGCAGAGCAGACCGAACTGGAAGAGGAGGAGTGGGAGGAGCCAACCGTTACCCGTATCGCGCAGGTTATCGGGATTACTCAGCAGGGGGCTATCTGTTGGCAGGAGCCGAACGCAGAGCCGTGTATCTCTTCTCCAGAGCAGATATGCACTCTCTTTTCGCACATACTGCGCGTAATGCGAGCCGCAGAAAAGGGAGGAAAGCGTGATAACATTCGTAAGGCGATACTGCGCTGGGTCGCGTTTGCCGCCGCCTTTCCAGAGCGTCTCCCTTCGGACTCTGTTTTGGATACCCCTGTGTTAGAGGCGGCGCAAGCGTTTTTGCGAGAGGTTGCAGGACGGCAGAAAACCCCGATTCCTCTGCGCTGGAAGTATGCGGCAGACTGCTTTGCGGAGGGGTGGGTTCCCGATGCGTTGGACTGGTTGCGGGAAGCCGTACTGCGCGAAGTACACCTGCATCCCACGCTCATTGAGGTTCTGCTCTCACCGGATACCGATGCGCTTACCGATATTCAGAGGCGCGAACTGATTTACCTCGCACGGGCGGGGCAACCGGCTCTACGCGCCCTTGCGGCAGAGCGTCTCTTGCTAGAGATAGACCGCGACGATGCCTACCGTACCCTAGAACAACTCTGCTACGACCCTAGTTACTGGGTACGCGCCATTGCCCGAACTCTCCACGCCGAGCCGTAATCCCCGCGTTACACAAGGCTCAGTTCCACCTCTACGTTCCCAACCGCCTCTACCTCTACTTTGGGTACAATCTCGGTGTATGCCATAATGGGTAGGCTAGGCTGAGACCGCTCTATCAGTCGTTTTAGCGGAAGCCTAATCTGTCCAGAGCAGAGCAGTATGGGATTATAGCCCTGCTGTACCGCGTACTCTACCTGTTGATTGATTCCCCGTAGTAGCCCTTGTGCAAACTGCGGGTCTATGGCAAGCATATTTCCGTTCGCGGTAGGTTGAACGCCTTCGCGCAGTTGTTGCTCTACCGTTGGGGCGAGGGTAATCACACGCATCACCCCATCCTCCTCCTGATACTGCTTACACAGTTGACGCGCTAACGAGGCACGAGCGAACTCGGAGAGTTGGTCGAGGTCTTTTGTGCGCGGTGCGTAGTCGGCGAGGGTCTCTAGGATGGTGTTTAGGTCGCGAATCCCTACGCGCTCGTGCAGGAGGTTTTGCAATATCTTCTGCACCTCACCTAGCGAGAGTTGGGCAGGAATCAGTTCGTTTACTACCGCGTCGTTGGTCTGCTTTACGTTCTCTATCAGTTTTTGGGTCTCTTGGCGGTTGAGGAGTTCGGAGGCATGGGTACGTATCACTTCGGTAAGGTGGGTAACAAGCACCGAAGCAGGGTCTACTGTAATGTACCCAACGACCTCTGCCCGCTCTTTCATGGCACGGTCTATCCAGAGGGCGGGAGTCCCATGTGCGGGTTCAATCGTCTCTATACCGTCTAGTTTTTGGTACGCCAACCCCGAATCGAGGGCGAGTACGCTGTTTACCATAAGGGTATGCCCCGCGATAACCGACCCTTTAATTTTGATTTGATACTGGTTTACGCGCAGTTGCAGGTTATCCCGAATTCGTATCATGGGTAGCACAATACCCAACTCTAAGGCAACCGCCTTTCTCATGTTACCCACCCGTTCCGAGAGGTCTCCCCCTTCGTCGGGTAGTGCCAACGAGATAAGGTTACTGCCGAGTTCTACCTCTATACGCTCAATGCTCATTAAGTTCATTACCTGTTCAGGAGAGGCATCTTGGGGGGCAGGCGCGGGAACTTCGCTTAGTTGGGCGGCACGCTCTTTCTCTGCTTCCTGCTGTTGTTCTTTTTTGGTAAGCATGAAAGCGACCCCTGCAAACACCGCCGCGATACAAATGAGTTGGAGTTTGGGGAAGCCGGGAAGCAGAGCAATCACCAGCAGAACCCCCGATACAACACTAAGGGGGCGCGGTTGCATAAATATCTGCGCGGCAAACTCCTGCCCCAAAGCCGAGTCGGATGCCCCACGTGTTACGATAATACCGGTAGATGTGGAGATAAGCAGTGCGGGAATCTGGCTGACTAGCCCCTCACCAATCGTTAAGAGCGTGTACTTTTGGAGGGCAAGGGTAAAGTCCTCACCTCGCGCCATCCCCAGCGCAAACCCTCCGATGATGTTGATAACGGTAATCAAGATAGCGGCAACGGCATCACCGCGCACAAATTTGCTTGCACCGTCCATAGACCCAAAGAAGTCTGCGGAACGCTCAATCGCTCTGCGCCTCTGTTTTGCCTCCTCTTCGGTCAGTTGTCCTGCGTTCAGGGCGGCATCTACTGCCATCTGCTTACCGGGCATGGCATCTAGGGTAAAACGGGCGGCGACCTCTGCCACGCGCCCCGCACCGTTCGTAATAACCACAAACTGCACCACTATCAAAATGAGGAACGCGATGATTCCGACAATATACGAACCGCCGATAACAAACTGACCAAACGCCTCGATAATGGCTCCCGCGTGTCCTTGCCCCAATATGAGTTTGGTAGCCGCCACGTTTAGCGAGAGGCGGTACAGCGTCATAATCAACAAGAGGGAGGGGAACACGCTCATCTCTAGGGGGTCGTTGTTGTAGAGCGATACCATGAGAATCGTAACAGAAGAGGCGATATTTACGATAAGAAGCGTATCGAGTAGCCAACTGGGAAGCGGTACAATGAGCATGGCGATAATGGTGATAAGAAGAACCGCCATTATCATATCGCTCATACGCTTGATACGCCCTTGGCTAAGACCAAGCAGGGCTACGGTGGGACTGGTGGGTGCGGCTGCCATTTTGCGGGGTTGACTCCTGATACCTTCCAAACAAAAGAAAAAGTGAGAAATGACGTACTACGGGGGCTTTTCGCCCCTCTTATTTTCATATTCGGAATTTGAACGGAGAAATCTCAGCAGAAACTTTAAGGGGTTTTGTGTGGGGGCTTATATCCCTGTGTTTTTACAATAACAGTACGGATTCGCGGTATACTTTAGTTAGTCCCTTCACAGTGCTATGTTACGTAGGGGGTTGTGCGTTTGCTCAAAGCAGTATTTGCATAGCAAACGCCCCCTATCCCAACCCTTTCCCCCGCTGAACGCAGGAGAAAGGGCGAATGCACTTTAACTCTAAGGATTTGCGCCTTCTTACTGCCTGTACCGAAACAGAACACCTTCCACCCTAGCACTCCTTTCTCCCGTGTCAAACGGGGGAAAGGAGACGGAGAATAGGGGGTGTGAGCAGAACAATGGGCTTTCCAGTCACCAAAACAACCTAGGTTATATCAGAGGCTATGTGGGGTAATTCATCTTGAAAGGATACCGAATATTGAGCAGAGAAGAACGCTTTCCTTGGGAAGCACAACGGAGTACTGGCTCCACTTGTGTTATCTACACTAAGAATGTAGCTGGTAAGGTATGGGTTTATATAGACGATGAGAAATCGAATGGGAAGCAAGCGAATATAGCTATCTTCAGCAAAGACCAGATACCTACGCTTGTCGACGCATTACGCGAGGCTATCAAATAAGGAGTAGTAAGCAATGCAAAAAGGGATATTGTCTTTCGCGTTATTGGCGGGTTTGGCTACGCTGGCAGGCGCGGAACCCACCGACAACAAGGTAATAGCGGACTATGTAGAGGCGCGAACCGCAAGCGTGTTTGCGGGGGCTTGTCACTATAACGGGGAGATTGTCACCGCAGGGCGCGAGGCGCAGATGGTATGGCACATCCGTACTGGAACCTACAAGGGGGTAGACTTGAGCGGCTTGAACGCGATGGTCGCTGTAGTCAGCGAATCGAATCTCAAGAACGCGCAGTCGCAACACCGTTCGGTTCTCTACCTAGACGAAAAGGCGACGGAAGCACAACAGAACGCACTCAAAGAGATGATCCTGAAATCGGGGAAGAGCGTACTCGGTGAGGTGGTCGCGGTGAAGCGTAGTCCCATCACCTTTAAGCGTGAAGAGGACAACTTTGCGGTAGAGGTTCCGAGTGTCTCCAAACTGGCAGTAAAAGCCATGCCAAACAAAGAGTGTTGCCGGATGCCTAATAACGTATGGTACGAGCCTTTAGTAAAGGTGAACAGCCGTAAGGTAGGCTACACTGAAGCGAGCGGCGTCAAAGAGAAGAGCCTCAAAACCGACTGGATGAAATCGCGGGAGAATACCGCATTTTACGGTACTACGGTGATTTCGGGGCAATAGAGCGCAGGGGCTAGGCGCGAAGCCGTTCTAGCCCCCTACCCGCCCTTCTCTTTGTGAATACGGATGTAGTGGTCGGGCATCGTTATCGGTACATCGGTTCCTTTGAATATCTTCTGTTGTGGCATATGGCACTGAATACACCCGCTGGTTGCATTAACGGGGCAGGTTTTGGCGGGGGCGATAGTGGGAGTAGGCTTGGCGTTGGGAGTGTGGCACTGTATACAGAGAGATTCGTACCGCTTGGTATCCCTACTAATCGAACTATGTGGGTTATGACACGTGCTACAGGTCATTTTTTCGCCGCCCTGCTTAAAGCACTTGCTAATCGCAATCGCGTAAGGCTGAAAACGCCCTGTAGAGTCTTTGGGCATATTCATCTCATTAACCAGTTTTTCCGTCATGTGGCACGCCCCGCAGATTTCGTTTATTCTTCTTCCACTGGCAGTTTTTAGCGGCTCCATCTGTAGGTTGCCCATGTTCCCTGTTCGTACCGCGTTAATGTGAGCACTGCCCGCCCCATGACACGACTCACAACCCACCCCCATAAACTTTTGCTCTGGAATAATGCTGTTTTTGGGTAGGGTGACGGCATGGCATAACACACAGCGGGCGGGAAAGTCTCCCTCATGCATTCTTCCCATCGCCCTGTTCTTATCTTTCTCCTGTCCGGGGGTGGTGTACCATTTGCGCCTTGCGGGAAAGTAGCTCATTCGCATCTCTGCCAAGCGCGTAGGGCTCTCTACCGCAACAAAAGTAAGCCCCGTCTCACCAGAGCCAAACACGAGTTGCATGGGGTATATACCCGCTTCGGGATGACCTTGTGTTGCCAACCCCATTACGTCTCCTTGCGAAGCCACCGCGTAGTCCGTGTTGGGGATATTACCATCTGGTGGAGCCATATCTCCCAAGTTCTTACGGCTTAAAGGGCGGAGAGTAGTCGCGTGTCCGCTTTGGGCGTGTTCTTTTGCCTCTTTTGCGTGGCACTCGGTACAGGCGGCACTCCCCACAAAGTCGTTACGAACGGGGATAATCGCGGAGAGGGTACTCGACGAATCGACAGGTTTACCGCTATTGCTGGTTTTGGGAGGAGACGAGGTACATCCCACCACCAACAGCGTCACCGTGAGCAGAGACAAAAGCCCCACGAGATAAGAGAGTTCTCGAATAGATTGAAACGAAGTCGTTTTCATGCCGTCCCTTCTTCACACATTAGGAATCGCTACAGGAGATACAAAAGCAACCATGAGAAAAAACTGCCTTGTAGGAATGTCTATTATACCTACCCTTATCGGGCTAAGCGTACTGCCCACCACTATATTGGGCTTTCCCCACGAAAAACACCAAACAAAAAAAGAAGAGCCTCCCAAACCTACCGCGCACACCAACCGAGAGGTGGAGGGTTGGACGGTGCGCGTAGATAATCGCCTACTTCACGCGCCCAACAAAGCACTCTGCTCTCGTGCCTTACGGTTTTTGGAGGGCAAACTACTCGATATTAAGGCGGTGGTTCCTGCCGAGCGCGTGAAGCAACTTCAAGCTGTTACCATTGTTCTCGACCTAACACACGGCAAACTAACCTCCATGCAGTATCATCCGGGGGCGGACTGGCTGGTCGAGAACGGATACTCACCCGACCTTGTGAAGTGTGTTCATATCCCCGTAGCCGCCGACTTGCCCACCCCCCGCAATATCAATGAGCAACCTTGGGTCATTCTACACGAACTAGCACACGCCTACCACGACCAAGTACTGAGTTTTGAAGACCCCCGCATTATCGAAGCCTACGAGCGTTACAAAAAGAGCGGGCACGGCGACGCGACTCTGCTCTACGATGGAAGACGGGTACGGCACTACGCCCTCACCGACCACAAGGAGTTCTTCGCCGAGATGACCGAAGCCTATTTTGGAGTAAACGACTTCTTCCCCTTCAATCGCGCCGAACTGATTACCTCCGAACCCGAACTCTACGCCCTGCTAAAAACGATATGGAGCGCAGGGAAAGCCTCGGTAGTGACGGGCAAGTAGCCGTGTGGTTAGGCGACCTCTAGCACCCTCTTACCCAGCACCTCCATCTTGGGAACGATACCCAAGCCGGGAAGGGTACTTGCCGCCATACGTCCCTGCACCCGTTGGGGCGCACCGTCGGCAGTGCTTACGGTTACGTAACTATTGAAGTCGGTGGTGGTAAAGAGGTACTCAGTGGGAGTGCTATGGGCGAGGTGGGCAATCGCGGCAGTGGTAATGTCTCCGCCCCAACTGTCCTCTATCGTCATGGCGATCCCCATAGAGACACACAGGTCACGAACTTGGCGCGTGCGCGTAATACCGCCTAGTTTCCCTATTTTCAGGTTGACCACATCCATCGCCAAGTCTGCTTTGGCGCGTAACAGCATATCCAAACTGTCCACATTTTCGTCCAGTACAAAGGGATGATTACAGTGCCGCCGCACGCTTAGGCACTCCTCATAAGTAAGGCAGGGCTGTTCGATATAGACATCCACATCACGAACCGCCCGAATAACGCGCATCGCTTCGTGAGGAAGCCAGCCCGTGTTTGCATCTGCGACCAGCCTATCTCCGGGTTGCAGTTGTGCCGCTACTGCATGAATACGCTCTATGTCCACATCGGGGTCGCCCCCTACCTTCAGTTGAAAGCGGCGATACCCTTCGGTACGGTAGCCCGCAACCTTACTCGCCATGACCTCTGGGTTCTCCTGAGAGATAGCGCGGTAGAGGTGTACATCCTCCCCATAACGCCCTCCCAAAAGGGTACTAATCGGTTGCCCCGTCACTTTTCCTAATATGTCCCAACACGCAATATCTATACCGGATTTAACGTAGGGGTGTCCTTTGAGAGCGGCATCCATCCGCTGATTCAGTTTGCCGATTTCTAAGGGGTTCCAGCCTAAGAGATGCGGGCTTAACTCCAGTAGCCCCGCCCGTACCCCCGCGGCATACGCCGGCAAGTAGAAGGGCCCCAATGGGCAGACCTCCCCATACCCTACTATCCCGCTATCGGTCTCTATGCCTACGATGGTGCTATCGAAGACGGAAACGGACTTGCCCCCAGACCATTTGTAAGTACCCTCGTGGAGCGGTAAGTCGACTTGGTGGGCGAAAATGCGGCTAATTTTCATACGGTTTGCTTCTCCTTCTAAACCCGATTTCTTATAAGGGTTTTGAGATTAAGTAAGCCTTTAGTCAGCAGTGCATTCGCCTTGCCCCTTGCGAAGGGGAAAGGTTGGAAAGGGGTGGGTTTTAAACTCACTACAGGCGACTACCTCACTCTATATTGCAATCATTGCCTACTTAAATACCCCTCTCATCTGTTTTCTTAGGGTATAATCTCCTTATGAATACCACAAAAAAGACGATAGGTCTACTCGCTTTGCAGGGTGATTTCGCCGCGCACAGGAAAGTTTTTGAGCGGCTTGGCTGGCAGACCGCCGAGGTGCGTACCAAGCAGGAACTCGCGCAAGTAGATGCTCTGGTGATTCCCGGTGGAGAGAGCACCACTTTAGGGAAACTGTTGGCACGTATTGGCTTGGATACAGAGATACAAGAACGGGCAAAGCAAGGTATGCCGATGTTCGGGACGTGCGCGGGCATGATAATGCTGGCTTCGCGAGTAGAAGACCGTCCCGAACAGCCCACGCTTGGGTTGATGGATATTACCGTAGCCCGTAACGCCTTTGGGCGGCAGGTAGAGAGTTTCGAGACGGAGATTCCTTTTCAGGAATCGGTGGTACAAGGTGTGTTTATCCGTGCGCCGTATGTGGTAGAGGTTACGGAGGGGGTGGAGGTTCTATCGAAGTTCCGCGATAAGGTGGTAGGAGTACGACAAGGAAACCTCTTTGCGATTGCGTTTCACCCAGAACTTACGGACGACACCCGTGTTCATAGCTACTTTGCACAGATGATATTAGAATCCAATGAGTAGCAACTAACTCAGTTCGGAAAGCCATTTTAACAACACGCTTTTAGACTTGTCGGGGGCATCTTGGTGCGAAGCCTCTATCTGCATAACCTGCGTGTTTCTCCCCGCTAGGCTTGCCAACCTCTCCACTCTCTCCACCGAAAACAGAACATCTTGTTGCGCCGCTACAAACAGGGCAGGTAAGCCCCCTATCTCTTGCGCGGTAGGTAAGAGGCTACCCAGTTGGGCAGAGAGTTCTGCAACGGGTGCCCCCTGTACATAGGCGGCGCGTTGCGACTGCATAGTTCGCCCCACCACACTCTGAAAACCGATATGCGGTTCTACCCCCATACAGAGGCAAGCAACTCCTGCTATCGGGGGAGATACAGGCGAGGCTACTTCTTGTATGGCGGTTCTGAGCACCGCCACCGCCCCCATCGAGTGCCCGACCAGTACAATGCGCTCGGCGGGTACGGTGTTACGATACCAAGCCAGTGCCGCTTGCAGGTTCTCTACCGTTTGGGTCATGTTGTGGAGTTCGCCGCCGGTTCCCCCAAGTTTGTGTCCTACAAAGTCGAAGGTTAGCCCCTCATACCCTTTGTTCGCCAGATACCCCGCCAATCCATCAAAAGTATATTTTCCCGCGGTAAAGCCGTGTGCGTAGAGTATGGCAGTGCTTTGTCTCCCGTTATCGGGCGCGTAGCGTAGTGCGGCTAACGTTGCGCAATTCGCAGGTATCTGATGGTTGTGTAGTTTCATTTAGAAGGGGTAGCCTATTCGACATTCGCACGGGGGTGGGTCTTTTCATAGACGGCGATAAGGTGTTCGGGGGTGACATGGGTATAGATTTGCGTGGTGACGAGGTGGGCGTGCCCTAGCAGCTCTTGTACCACACGCACATCCGCGCCATGCTCTAGTAGGTGTGTCGCAAAGGAGTGACGTAGGGTGTGTGGGGTTGTTTTGAGACGTTCGGAGGCGATTTTGAAGTACTTGTCGAAGGTACGACGAATCCCTCTGTCGGAGAGGCGGGTTCCAAATCGGTTTAGGAAGAAGGCGTTATCAGGTCTGGTGGTGTTTTTGAGGGCGAATTCGGGACGCGCATAGTGCAGGTAGTTTCGCATGGCGAGTATCGCCGCTTTGCCTAAAAACGCGATACGCTCTTTCCCTCCCTTTCCGTGCCGTATAAACACCTCCTCCCCGCTTAAATCAATGTCGTGAACATCCAGTTTGTGCGCCTCCCCTGCCCGAATACCAGAGGCGTAGAGCAGTTCCATGAGGGCTTTATCGCGTAGACCTTCGGAGGTGGTGGTATCGGGGGCGTTTAGGAGGACTTCGATTTCCGACTCGCGTAGGAACTCCGGTAGTAGCCTCTCCTGCTTAATGGGTTGGATACCGATAGTGGGGTCAGTGGTAAGGTAGCCGTGCCGCATACACCACTTACTAAACGCCCGTATTGCGGCGAGTTTTCGCGCAATAGAGGTGTGTTTGTAGTCTCCTTGATGCAGGTCGGAGAGAAAACTACGGACGTGGGTACGCTCAACTTGCTTTAGGCTGTCCTCGCCCAATGTAGGGTGAGACTGCACATAACTCAGAAACTGAACGAGGTCGGCACGATAGGCACGGAGGGTGTGGTTGGCGGAGTTTTTGCCGAGTTTGCGGAACTGCAAAAACGCCTCTAGTTTTTCATCTAGGAGCGGAGAGAGAGCGGGTTCAACAGGAAGACGCGGGTCTTCTGCTGTCTCGATATACTCTTTTACGGGCTTCATTTCGCTCATGAATTGTCTCTATACCGTAACGCTAGTTACGCCCTGTTGTCCGCTTCGCAAACTCCGCCTCTTCTTTTGCGGCGAGGTCTTCACTGGTTAGACGGCGGGGTTCGGCGATAGCGGTTGGGGCGGTGAGGTCGTCTGCGCTTACGAGTACGTTATAGCGCAGAATAAACGCCTTCTCTTGCGGGGTAAGGCGGTTTTTTGCCTCTTCTGAAAGACCGTCTAGCCACTTGTTTTGCATGGCAAGGCGCATCTCTTCATGGCGACGAGCCACCTCTTCAGGGAGGCTATCGGGGTTGACTTCGATAGCGGCTTCTCCGCTGGTGTACATCTTCTGGATTTTGCCTTGCAGACCGCCAAAGTAGGCGTAGTAGAGGCTGGTTTTGCCATCTTCTGCGGTTACTTCGCGGGTTTTAATCTGAACGAGGTCGCCCTCTTTGAATGTGATTGCCATGATACCTCTATCTCAATAGAAATTTGTATTAAGACTATTGTACCCGTTCTTAGGCTGATTGGAGTATGTATTTTGTGTTCTGAGATAGGAAAGGGAGTTGGCACTCACCCCACCCTAGCCCTACCCCTTTACAAGGGGAGGGAATCTCGCCTCTCAAAAGTGGTTCGAGAGAGAATCACTTAACACAGGTTAAAATGTCGCACATACCCCAGTGAGCGTTCTTAGGGGGAATAGCGTACTTGTTCCTGCGGGAAGTTGGTAACAGGGGCGAGTAAGGAGGCAGATTCTGCCTTCACAAGCCTCTCGAAGCGATTGATAAGGGGTGGGTTTCCGCTTTCGCGTAGTTGGTGGGCTAAAATAACGCTCTTCCCCAAACGCACAAAACGAATGAGATAGGATTCCAGTGCTTCCAGCTTCTCTCCATTCGATTCGGAGGTAGAGAGTCTCTCTTCTGAGTTGAGCAGGTCTTGCCACTCTCCCTGTTTTGCGTCCTCTGTAATGGCGTTGGCGGCGCGTTGGTAGGCGCGTTCATACGCCCCCGTAGAGGGATCGCTATTGAGGGCGGGGTATCGAGCAAGCAGTTTGCGTCGGGCAGACTGACGCTCTTTATTGAATATGCGCCGCGCCTCCTCCATATCCCGAAAACCTTCGATACTCCCGTAGTTGTGTTGTACCATATCTTCGTAAGCCTGTTGAAGGCGGTTTTCGGTTTTGTCTCGCTTTAGGGTACGAGAGAGAGAGGCAAGGGCGTAGCGTTGGGCAGGGGTCGCCCATTCGTACACCTTGCTGTAGGGTGTTTTGAAGACCTCTGTGTCGCGGTGCAAGACAAATCGGCGTAGGAAGATGTCGGAGGTGCAGACGGGAACATCTACAGAGCGGTCATTGGCGAGAGTATAGCAGTACGCCTCGTCCATACCGATACGTCCGTCCTTATTGTAGTCGATTCCTGCAACCTTGCGCCCTACCCTGTCGCGCCCTGTGAGTGCCGCAAAGAAGTAGGAGGTAAAGTCGCGGTACTCCGCCTCGTTTACCTCTGAGGTACACCCAGCCGCTAACCGCTCTTTTATGGCGGCGAAGTAGCCCACAATATCGCGGTCTACGGCATCGGCGCGGGGGTCTCCGCCTTCAAAGATGAGGTTCGCAAACGAACCAGAGTGGCACTGCACCATGACGAGGGTAACGGGTACATTGGTTGGTAGTCGTGCAATCTGTTTTGCAAGGTCTCGCACGGTAAACGCCTCCTCTCCCCACATATCGAAGAGGTTGTTCTCGTTGGACTGCCTGTCGGAACTGCCATGTCCCGTAAAGTAGAGGAAGAGGTGTGAGGTGGGTCTGTCTCGGTTCTCCTCCACCAGTCGGCTGAAGATGCGGCGTACTTCAGTGGGTTTGGTTGCGCCGTCTAGCCGGCTACCTAGATTTGGCTTTTTGTACTGTGTAGAGCTGACTTCTATCGCTTCGCGGTCTTTGAGCAAGAGGCGCAGAACACGCTCCCCTACGGGCTGTTTACGGGCATCTATGTCGTAGAGAACGGTAGGGCTATCCGGGTTTCCATCGGCAAAAAGGGTCGTGCGGGGTGTAGTTGCTGGTAAAAGGCGATTGAGGTACCGGACGTTACTCTCTATAGCACACTGGTTGTTTTCGAGGTTGGGACCTCCTCCCACAATAACGGCGCGTAGGGGCAAGGTGTCGCGGGGGTCGTTGGCACTCACTGCGAGAGGGAGTAGGGTGAGTATCCCAACCAAGTTTCGTGTTAGGCGGAGTGGACTGTTAGGGAGTATGTGAGTGTGAGGAGACATGGGTACCGCCTTTCGTCTTTTGGTGAGTAAGGTATTGTTTTTAGTATAGACGGTTCTGTTTGGATTTCGTTCCGCGTGTTATAAAGATATTGGCGGTAGCCGCCGTCTTGCCCCCTAGTAAGATTACTCGAAAGCCATAGCAAGAGTACCTGTTGTGATGTATTCGACATCCGAATTCCCAAAACCTACTGTATACTGCTTGTAGAAGAGAAGATTTCACATTATGTATTGGATTGGTTTTCAGGAAGAAGTAAGGAGATTTCGGGATGAAACGTATTTCTGCTTTTTGTGGTTTGCTTGCCGCTGTGGGTCTTATGTTCGTCTCTAGCCTTTCTGCAAAGGCATATACACTGTCGTATACGGGCTTGAACTTGGGGCAGAACGTAACTATTAAAGTAAATGGGGTACAGAAGGCTGGTTTTGCAGGGCAGATAGGCTGGCAGTTTACGGGGAGCGCGGGTACTCCTACAGGATATAGCAACAGTTTTTACGCCTACTGCTGTTCTTTGGAGAATAACCTCCAGACCCCCATGGATGTGAATATCCGTTCTACAAACGACCTCACCCGTAATAACAACTCTCCCAACACGGGTGTAAAAGCGGCATGGCTGTTTAATACCTATGCGAACCAAGTGAACTCGAACACCACCGCCGCCGCGCTTCAAGTTGCGATATGGGAGAGCCTATACGATACGAGCTATAGCATGAGTGCGGGGTACTTCCAGTTGGTAACAAGCGATTCCGCGCTAACCAATCAGGTGAACACATACCTGAACGCACTGAATAGCAACTTTACCGCTACTACCGCAACGTGGTTCCAACCCACCAATCCCTCTAATGCCCAAGATATGCTGGGAGCCGCCGCGGTATCTACCGTACCAGAGCCGGGTACAATGAGCCTACTTGCTTGTAGTGGTCTGAGCGGTTTGTGTGTACTACGCCGCCGTATCCGATAATAGATTTTCTGTAAATATGTACGCAGTATAGGATTACCCCGTCTCTTTGCCAGATAGCAAGGAGGCGGTGTATTCTGCGAAGAAACCGGTGAAGCGACCTCCCTGTGCCAAAAGAGTATGATATAATGTTAGGTGTAAGTACTAGCACCTCACCTTATAGTAGGCAGGAGAGTCTCTTTTGCAGCGTTTTCTTACACCGGCACAACGTGCCGCCCATGCCCTTCGCCGCGCAGAGGCGCAACTTCGTAACTGGCAAGACGACCCAGAGAGTCCGCGCCAAGATGTAGATAAGATGATAACGGTTGTGAATGAGTTGAGGCAGTGGGTAAATGCCCACGTGGTCGCCGATTTAGAACGTGCCGAAGAGAAACTCAAGCAGTCCTCTTTGGAACCGCCTACGTAGTTTTTGCTTACCCTTATGCTTGACAAAATGGGGTGTAGGGGTTACAATATATCACTTCTAGTTTTGGCACTATAAGCCCTTGTGGCGCAGCGGTAGCGCAACTGTTTTGTAAACAGTAGGTCCGCGGTTCGAATCCGCGCGGGGGCTTCTTACTTCTAAAAACACCTTTAGCCCTCTCTCACTATCGCATCTGCCTCTATCTCTACCAAAATTTCGGGTGAGATGAGTGCGCTCACCTCTACCATGCTAGTAGCGGGGCGTATCTGCCCAAAGAACTCGCCATGTGCTTTTCCTACTGCCTCCCACTCCCGAATGTTTGTCACATAGATACGGGTGCGTATTACGTCGTTTAAGGTTGCTCCTGCCCGTTCGAGAGCGGTTTGCAGGTTCTGGATTATCTGCACGGTTTGCGCGTAGGGGTCACCTACTCCCACGATGTTGCCTTCGCTGTCGGTTGCGGTGGTTCCCGAAACAGAGACCCAGCTTCCTATCCTCACGGCTCGCGAGTAGCCTACTATGGGTTCCCAAGCGGTATTTGTTGCGATATTGGTTCGTTGCATCGTCTCTTTCTCCTCTATTTAAGGTATACCTTATAACAAGTAAAGTCGTATTCAGCCATATCATTTCGTATTGCATTAGAGGCACAGAAAAGGGTATTTAACGCGAAAGGATTTATAAGATGAACCCCAAAAGAATAACCGCTGTTTTGGCGGGAATCGGAGCACTTTGCATCGGGCTAGGAACTACCGCAGTCACCTACCGATGGCGGCATACCCTACACCTTCACCCCGTTACTGGCAAGCCTATCGTGCTACCCGGTGCGGAGGGCGAGGGGCGGCTACTGCATAACGGTTGGCGTATTACACCGGCAGGAAGGCATATTCCCACCAACGATATGCTACTGGGCGGCGCGATAAGCCCCGATGGTAAGACCCTTGCGATTGCCAACTGCGGCTACAACTCTCACCGTGTTCACCTGATAGATATTGCTACCGAGAAGGAGATAGCCCAGCTGGTTATACCTACCGCATGGAACGGTATCGCGTGGTCGCCGGATGGTAACGCGCTCTATGTGGGAAGCGGATTGGCGGTTAAGGCGAGAATCTTGAACCAAGTAGACGACGTGTATCTGTTTCGTAAGCAAGAGAGCGGTGAGTGGGTGCGAGAGAACGGCTTTAACCTGAAAGGCAATGACCGCAAAAATACGTGTATTGCAGGGCTTACTCTCTCGAAAGACGGCTCTACTCTCTATGTGCTAAACAACACCGATAACAACCTCTATGTGCTAGATGCGAAGAGCGGCAACCAACTAACCAAAGTCGCGGTAGGAGATAGCCCGATAGTAGAACGCCTCTCCGCAGACGGCACGAGGCTTTACGTAGCGAACTGGGCAGATAACACCTACACCGTACTAGATGTGAGTACCCCCGCAACCCCCAAAGCGGTACAGACTATCCACACCGATAGCCACCCCAACGACCTCGCCCTCTCTACCGATAACCGCCTCTTTGTTTCGTGTGGTAGTGCCGACGTGGTGCAGGTGTTCGATACCCAAACCAACCAACTTATCGAGCAGATACGCACCCCTATCTCTCCCAAAGCCCCCTACGGCAGTACCCCCAACGCTCTTGCTCTCACAGGAGATAACAGGTCGCTTTATGTTGCGAACGCAGATAACAACAACGTCTGTGTGGTGGATGTTGCAAATAAGCGCAAGAGCCGCGTTCGTGGATTTATTCCTACGGGCTGGTATCCGAGTGCGGTGCTTACCACTCCCGACTCTAAGCGGGTCATTATTGGAAGCGGTAAGGGAATGGGAACCGCTCCCAATAAGGTGATGGGCCGGAATGTAAAGGCTCAGGTGTTTCGATTTGAGCACCATGGGAAACAGTTATCGGGTTTTCTCTCTTTTGTAGACGCACCCAACGATACTTCACTTGCCGAGTATACACGCATGGTCATGGCAAATACGCCGTACCGCGACGAGCAACTAAAAACCGCAAAGAGCGACGAAAAGACCGCCATTCCTACTCGTGTTGGGGCGGCAAGCCCTATCAAGTACGTCCTCTATATCATCAAAGAGAACCGTACCTACGACCAAGTTTTCTCCGACTTGCCGCAGGGGAACGGCGACAAAAACCTTCTGCTCTTCGGAAGAGAGGTAACGCCCAATCACCACGCACTGGCAGAAGAGTTTGTTTTACTAGATAACCTCTACGCAAGTGGAGAGGTTTCGGCAGACGGTCATCCTTGGAGTACCTCTGCGATTGCTACCGACTATACCCAACGCTCTTGGGTTCTAAACTACTCTGGCAAGGATGCACCTCCCTTTAAGGACTCTCTAGGCGACCCCAAAAGTGGCTACATCTGGGATGCCTGTGCGAAAAAGGGACTCTCCTACCGCTCTTATGGTGAGAACGTCTACGCTACCTCTAGTGAGCAAGCACCGGAACAGAAAATGGGGGGAACTACGGGTCTGGTTGGGCATGGGAGTGCCGCTTATGTGGGAATTGGGCGTAAAGGTGGAGAGGACGGGATGCGTGACCCAGAAAAGGCGGATGTATTTATCTCGGAGTTCCAAGAGTTCGAGAAGAAGGGGACGATTCCGCGCTTTATGGTGATGTCTTTGGGCGAAGACCACACGCACGGCACAGCAACCAACGAACATACTCCCAAAGCCTGTGTCGCCTCTAACGACTATGCACTGGGTAAAATCGTGGACGCGATTTCGCACAGTAGCGTTTGGAAGGAGTTTGCGATATTTGTAGTAGAGGACGACGCGCAGAACGGACCCGACCATGTAGATTCGCACCGTACCGTTGGGTTGGTGATTAGCCCCTATACCAAGCGCAAAGCGGTGGATAGCACCATGTATAACACCACCTCCATGCTCAGAACGATGGAACTGATACTGGGGCTACCTCCCATGACGCAGTACGATGCCTCTGCTACTCCGCTCTTTGCGAGTTTTACCAACGTCGCCAATACCACCCCCTTCACCGCTCGTAGCCCACTGTACGACCTAAGCGAAATGAACAGAGCGACGGCGTATGGCGCGAAAGAGTCGAACAAGATGGACTTTCGGGGCTATGACCGTGTGGACGAGGACACCCTAAACCGTATTTTGTGGCATAGTATTAAGGGGACACAGACTCCCATGCCTGCCCCTTCCCGTAGTGCGATGCTAACCCCTCAAGGGCGCGTTTCGCTGGTACATTTCCACGAACGCGATACCGACGACTGAAAGGAGTTTGAGCCATGAGTAGAGATTCCGAACGTGCGGCGAGTAACCTCGTCTGCTTTATGCTAGGCGCGGCGGTGGGAGCCGCCGTCGCCCTCCTCTATGCCCCTCAAACGGGAACAGAGACCCGCCGCCAACTGGGTGAGAAGGCACAGGACGCGAAAGAGAAGGCGGAAGCCGTTGCCTACTCGGCAAAAGAGAGGGCAGAAGCCGCCGCGCAAACCGCCAAAGAGAGGATTGCTGTTGTCTCGGAGAAGGTGCAGGAGTTGCGCCGCCCCGCCTCTAGTACCGGAGAGCCTGTTTTAGCGGTAGAGACAGAGGGTGGCGACGAAGACTACGCGGTATAACTGTGTTTGAATAGCGGAGTCAGGAAAGTCATGGACGCAGAAGAGAGAGTAAAACCAATAACAAAGATGTTGGGAGGGGTGGTCGCCATAATGGTTGCCGCCTTCCTGTTCTCGCGTTCTGGTATGGCGCGAGAGGTACACACCTCGTTTGGAGCGAAGCAACCGCGTACTGTGCTACGGGTGTGGGACTGGTGGTCGCCCTCTACCGACGAGAAGTTTGGGTTCTATTTTGAGGCGGTAAAGCGGGAGTTCGAGCAGTTACACCCCGACGTAGAGCTGGTAATACAGTACGTTCCGTTCTCGCAGTACGAGCAGAAGATGGCGACGGCGTTGGTGGGCAACAGCCCCCCCGATGTATTTCAGTCTTCGGTAGCGTGGGCAGAGGGCTTCTACGATAGAGGGATGCTATTGCCCCTAAACGGCTTCCTCGCTTCTCCTGAATCCAAAGCCTTGCTCCCCGAACAACGGCTTACCCAAGACCGCTATCTCGAATCGGCATGGAAACACAACACCACTTCCGACGGCACAGTATTCGGGATACCACAGATTTTGGACGCGGACTGCCTTGCATGGAACCTCGATATGCTAAAAGAAGCCGCCCAAACCGACCCCGAAATCCGCAGTATGTTCGCCCAAAACCCCGACGGTAGCCCCAACTACTCCCATCTAAAAGCGGATGGAGTGAAGGACTGGGAGATGTTTCGGCGAGTGACAAAAAAACTGACGAAGCGAGACGCGCAAGGCAACGTCACTCAGGCGGGGTTTGTGCTACACGCGCACGGAAGCGGTTCGAGTACCTTTTTGTCGTGGTGGGCGGCGAACGGAACCAACCTTCAGAACGCAGAGGGAACCCACACCCTTTTCGATAGCCCCGAAGGGGTGGAAGCGGTGCGCTTTGTATTAGACCTCTACTGGAAGGACAATGTGAGTTTTCCTTTTCGCCGCCAACTGAGTGTGGACGAGGTATTTAATCAGGGACATTCGGCTTGTGTGGCTTCGGGAACGTGGGCGGGGAAGTATATTCGGCGCAACACAGAGAACAAAATACACTTCGACATGACCCCCTACCCGCCGGGCCCCCATGGTAACGGGCAGTCTACTATCGCTTGGGGGAATATGCTGGTTATCCCAAAACGCGCCCGTCAGGCAAAACTGGCATGGGAGTATATTCAGTTCATCTGCTCAAAATCGGGCAGTTTGCGCCTCCTCAAGTATTTGGGGCAGAATGCGCCCCGCAAAGACTTCTACGAGACCCCCGAATGGGGTGAGGAGTGCCGCCGCTATCCCGACCTCATCAACATCCCTGCCATCTGTGCAAGCGGTAAAAAGCGGCATCATACCCAGAGCCAAGCGGTAGACTACGCCTCCCAAGCCACCTTCGAGACCCTGCTACTGCACTACCCCGAAATTGAGCAAGGAAAGGGGGCATACCCCTCGGTAAAAGCAGGGGTAGAGAAGGCAGGGGAGGCAGTGAATAAGGTCTATGAGCGTTACAATAGGCAGGTAGCAGAGTGGAAGCAGAGGGAGGCAACCCGATGAAAGAACGTTCTCGTATAGAGTGGGCGGCTTACCTCTACATTGCGCCAGCGTTTCTGCTCACCCTACTGTTTAGCCTGTTTAGTATGGGAGTCAGTTTCTGGACGAGCCTTCATAACTGGGATGCGTTTGCGGGTAGCGGGGCGTTTGTTGGGTTTGCAAACTACAAGCGAGTGCTGTTTGGAGGAGATAGCGTCTTTTGGGTGGCTCTCCGAAACACTACTCTCTATGTGCTTATGGTGCTGATGGGGATGTTGTGTACCGCGCTCCCACTTGCCCTACTCTGCCGAAAAGCGAAGTATCTGCAAGGACTGTTTCGTACCCTCTACTTTTTGCCAAGCATTACGCCGGGAGTGGTGGTATCGCTGATATTCTACCAACTTTTTGGGCTATGGGGGCAACTGCTAGATAAGAGTACCACCGCCCTTTTCGCGATTGCGATGATGGGGGTCTGGAGCGGCATGGGCTACAATATGCTTCTCTTTCTTGCAGGGCTAAACGAGATACCTGCGGACTTTTATGAGGCGGCACGGATGGACGGCGCGAACTCTTTTAGTGAGTTCTGGCACATCACCATTCCCTTTTTGCGAAACACCCTCGTCTTTGTGATAGTGATGACGATTATCGGGGCGTATCAGGTGTTTACATCGGTGTATGTGATGACGGGCGGCGGACCGGAGCGGAGTACGCAGGTTCTGGCATTTGATATATTTATGAACGCCTTTAGCGTGGCGGGGCAGATGGGATATGCAAGTGCGGCGGCGTGGCTTCTGTTTTTGGTGATAGGAGTGTTTGTCTTTATTCAGATGCGCCTTATGAAAAGTCGGCGCATCTACGACGAGTAGGTGAGAAGATGGGGTTTTACAAACGAAACCGGCTAGGCACTATAACAGCGTTGTTGGTGATGTGCTTGGGAGCATGGGTGATGGCATTTCCCTACCTTTTTGCGATAGGGAGCTCCTTCAAGTCGCGTTCCGAGTTCTCTACCGACAAGTTTTCGCTGATTCCGCCCCGCTATCAGCCCGCCAAACTGTGGAACCGCTACGTAGGCGGAAAACACGACCCCGAACACGAGGCGCAACTAAAGAACTGGTATCCCACTCGCAACTATGTAGAGGCAGTGGTGTATGGCGGCATAGACAGGTTTTTGTGCAACAGTTTTATCTACGCGCTTATCGTTACTTCGGTGAGTCTGTTTTTCAATATGCTGGCGGCGTATGCGTTTGCCCGCATGAAGTTTCCGGGACGGGAACTCCTGTTCAATATCCTGCTTGCTACCATGATGATTCCGAGCGTAGTTACCCTGATACCGCAGTTTTTGGTAATACAGAAAATCGGGCTGGTAGACCACTGGCTTGGCGTGGTGCTACCGAGTTTCGCAGGTGCATTTGGTATCTTTTTGCTGAGGCAGTTCTTTCTAAATATCCCTAGCGAACTAGAGAACGCGGCACGTTTGGACGGCTGTTCTCGGTGGGGGATTTTGTGGCACATTATCGCACCTCTCTCCAAACCTGCCCTGATAACGCTGGGGCTGTTTACGTTTATGGGGGCTTGGAACTCGTTTGAGTGGCCCCTTGTAGTGCTAAGTAACGAGAACTACTACCCGCTGACGGTGGGGCTTGCGCTGTTTCGTGACCAGAATACACAAGACTGGCCCCGCATCTTGGCGGCAGGAGTGATGGGAAGCGCACCGCTGATAGCCCTCTTCTATTTGGCGCAAAAGTTTTTGGTGGGGGGTATCAGTTTGAGCGGCATGAAGACGTAGAAGTGATGAATAGTATGCCATGATAACGGATATTATGTTCGATTTTTTTGGGACACTAGTGCTCTACAAACAGGGTGCCTTTCATACAGCACCATATTTACGTACCCATGACTACCTTCTGAGGCATGGCTTTAATGTCTCTTATGAGCATTTCACGACTGCCTTTGAATCTGCCTCCCATGAGTTAGAGACAAAAGCGACGCTTACGGGGCAAGAGTATCACATGAACGAACTGGGTGCGTTATTCTTTCGTACTGCGTTTTCTGTAGATGCCCCCGAAACGCTGGTTGTACCGTTTGTAGCGGTGTTTTTAGAGGAGTGGAGCCGGGGGGTCGTGTATTTGGATTCTCTTGCCCCTTTCTTGGAAAAACTAGCGAAAACCTACCGCCTTAGCGTACTTTCCAACACCAATTTCCCCCCTCTTATCCACAACCACCTTGTAGCAATGGGGGTAGCACATCACTTTTCGGTAGTGTTTACCTCTATTGAGGTGGGAATAAGGAAGCCCTATCCTACCATTTTTCAGCACGCGCTAACTGAACTTGAGGTCAGTGCTGAGAACATTATCTATGTTGGGGATAGTTATGTAGCCGACTATGAAGGAGCCACTATGGCAGGAATACGCTGTATTCTTATCGCCCCACAAGAACAGTATCCGAATGTTCCACATTGTGTCTCTTCTCTTTTTGAATTGGAGCAGTATCTGTAACTTGTGAGAGATTTCATAAGGCTTCTCATTCTAAAAAGGCTTTCACGAAAAAATAGGGTAGAATAGCAAAAAGAGACTACTCAAAATTTAGGAGAGTGTTATGCCCGGACTGGATTTAGAAGAACTACGGCTATCCGAACTAGACCCCGCCCCGATTTCGGATGTGGAGGGCGGCTATATTGTTATCCTCTATAACGACGACTACCACTCGTTCGACGAAGTTATTGCCCAAGTGCAGATTGCTACCGGCTACGACATAGACCGCTGTATCGAAATTATGTTGATAGCACACACCACAGGACGCGCTATCGCCTATACCGGAGACGAATCGGAGTGTGAGCGGGTAGCGGCGGTACTGCGCCGTATTCGCTTGCAGGTAGAGACAGACAGGCTTTAAGGAGCCTCTCCTCTTGAAGAGGGAACACCAATGACTCCTAATATCGACCTTAATGCAGAACAAGAGGCTTACCTGAATGTGCTTGCGAATGAGACAGAAGAGATGTCTGAGGAAGAGTTATCTCGCTCTATGATGTTGCTTTCGGAGTCTGTTTTTAATAGGGTATGGGATAATGACGAGGACTCTGTTTATGACACCCTTTAATACCTGATGTTACGCAGAAACCCGCCTCTTCCCAACCTTTCCCCTTCGCAAATTGAGAAGGGCATGATACTTAAACTACGGTTGCGACGCAGGGGTGACGTTCCTTCCCCTTGTTAAGGGGAAGGCTAGGATGGGGTGAGTGCTAATCTGACGGCGAGCAACCACTTTTCATTGTATAGCAACAGAGAGTAACCATCATGGATATTCAGAAAATCGTTGCGTTGGGGCTTGTGGTAACAGCCGCGCTCTATTTGGGGCGGCGGTGGGTTCTCTCATTACGAGCGTTTTGGAGCCGTAAAGGGGGATGTGAGGAGGGCTGTGGCAAGTGCGGCATGGCGCAGGTTGCGGAGGCACGAGGCAGGCGCGGACTCTCTATTCCTCTCAAGCCCAAGCACTAAGAGGCGTTTGCGATTAACTCTAAATCCTCTTGAAGCGCAAGAACGGGCATACCGGGCATATAGTCGTGTGTGGTAGGCTCTACCAGTTTGGAAAATGCCTCTATTACGCTCTGAATACGCTCTGCGCCCTCGTAGGCGTACTCTAGTATTTCAATAATGGGCGCGACCTCACTCACACCACTCTCTAACCAGTAGTTAAGGTGCTTCAACGCGCCCTCTGTGTTCGCTTTGACGGCAAAGAGAGGATTGAACACCTTGTGTTTCAGGGTTCCTGTGGCTTGAAGCACGGTATCCATTTTCGCTAGTTTGATACTCTCCGCTTGTAGTGCCTGATTCTGTAGCATCTCCCCTTGCAGTTGCGCCGCCATCTCTACCAGAAGTTTGGTAGCGTCCTCCATGTCCTCTTCGTTATGTACTCTCTCAGCGTTCGTCTGATCTAGTTCCCGCTTTAGTTCCTGTATGCGCTCTAGGGTTGCTAGGTGCTGAAAGCCCCGCTCCACACACTTAACTAGTGCACAGATAGGGGACTGTAGCACAAAGTAGTCCTCTGCCTCTTCTATCTCCTCTTCATAAGTGCTAAGTAGAGCAATAAAGTAGGGAGTGGCAAGTGATTTACGAAGGGTATCTACGGTAGTAGGTCGCTGATGGTAGAAGGAGGCATCTATCACTACCACCCCGTAGCGTCCCGAAGCGAGTGCGAACTTCGCTTCATTCAGCGTAAGCACGGCAGTAACGCACCTGTTTTTCGCCTCTAAAGCGGTAACGAGTGCCTCTTGCGGGGCGGGGGTTATCAGTAGTACTCCTTGTGAGGAGAGATGGCTCATGGGGGTTTCCCTTTGAAAAGAGAGTTTCTACCTACCATTATTGCCAGTATGGGGGCGGTTCCCTATAGCAAACTTACCTGTTTAACTCGGACACACAAAGTAGAAGGGGCAACGAGGGCAAACTCTGTCATCGGGGTTTGGGTGGAAGTTACCGGCGCGTAGCTCTTGTAGGGCTATATCGTATCTCTCAATGCGCCTAATCTCGTACCGTGCTTTTTCGGGGACTTCTAACTCTGCTTTTGCGGAAGGATAGATTAGGCTTACCTCAATTTTTTTGTCGGGGAACTTGAGTTGGGCGGCGCGGCGTAGCAAGGCGAGTTCGGGGGCGCGGGAGTCCTCTTCGTCGGGGCGGCTACGCTTCTGCTTCATTAGGCGGATGGTGTTTCCGCTTCTCCGCACATCCTCGCAGTACACCCGAATCGTGCCGTGTTCCAGTTCCGCCGTAAACTCTTGGGCATAGGTTTTGGCGTGGGGTTCGCTTAAAAACTGGTGTACTCCCGCCAAGTAGAGCGTTGCCTCTTCGCGGTAGGTGGGCAGTTGGGGGTGGGTTTCGAGTTGGCATTTGTCCTTCCAAAGTGCTTCCCAGCGTTCGGTAACGGTAGGGAAATCGGGCAAGTTCGTCTCTTGCTTCATCCACTGGGCTACTTCGGTTAGGCTGTCTTGGTAGGCGCGGTAGGGCGTTACTTCGTAGGAGGTGGGCAGTTGGATAACCCGCTGGTAGTAGTAGCGGCGTGGGCAGGACTGGTACTGCTCTAGGGCGCGTAACGAGAGTTCTGGTTTGGTATCGGGGAGCGGTAGGGGCGGTGCCTCTTGGGTTAGCGGGGTGATGCGTTGCCACTCGGTACGCTCTACGGTATGCCCCTGCAAAAGCGGGGCGATACTTTGCAGAAGCGGGGAAGGTTGGAGGGGTCTCCCATTTCTGGTTGTAGGGTATGTAAGATAGAGGTGGTCTTTTGCACGGGAGAGAGCCACAAAAAAGAGGCACTTGTCGCCGTCTTCGTCCTCGCTCATACTCTCGCCTAGCGCGTTTGTCATGGGGGGAAGCGTTGCCATACTGCCGCGCTTTTGCGGTGGAAACTGCCCTTGCACGAGGTTGGGAAGGTAGACAATGGGAAACTCCAACCCCTTCGAGGTGTGAATCGTCATAAGGCGTACCCCGTCGAGTGCCTCCATATTTCCGCTAGAGTGCAGAGACCTCTCCTCTCCGCATTGCAGGATGTGACGCAGATAGCGGAGGAAGTCGGCGTAAGGAGTGTTGGAATCGGAGGGGAGTTTGCGCGTTACATTTCGAGCGAAATCGAGGAGTTGGTGGAGTGCAAACAGCCGCTTTTGCGCCGTAAAGTGGGTACTGCTACAGAGGGGGCGAAGGTAACTACTGGTCTCGAAGAGGTAGCGAGTCCAGAACTGCCAAGCGTTCGGCTGAAAGAGTAGCCCCTCTATCTCTTCCCACAGTTTAGCGGCTCCACGCTGTCCCTGTTCCGAGAGTTCTCCTGTAGCGACTGCCCCTTCTAACGCAAATGGAAACGCCTGTTCGGACTTCTGTGCGAACCCGATAACTTTCTGCACATCCTCCAGCGGCAGGGCGTACTCTGGGAACTGCGCCACACGTAGGAGTGCCGAGCCGTGCGGCTCCGATACAAACGCCAGCAGAGCCAACATATCTCTGATTTCAGGACGCTCTAGCAACCCGCCAGTGTGTAGAACGGGGATTTCGCGCTCCTCCAGAAACTGAGCAAAGTCGCTTGCTTGGCGGTTGGTACGGCAGAGTATTGCCTGTTCCCAATACCCCACCCCTTGCGATTTCCAGCACCGAATCTGCTCTACAAGGTGGTCGGCTTGGGCGGTTTCGTCCTCTGCTGTGGCAAGGGTAATGGCGGGTTCTGTTTTTGTACCGCGTTGTGCCTCCCAAGATACCTCTCCTTGCTCTTCTTCCTCCGACATCTGGGTCGCTACACCGCTAAACAGGTTTACAAGATGCTCTGTAGATCGGTAGTTTACATCGAGGCGAAGGCGTGTACCGCCCGGAAAGTCCGTCTCGAACTGCCGAATGTTGGCAGGGGAAGCCCCCCGAAACCGATAGATGGCTTGGCGTACATCGCCCACCGCCCAAAAGCCTTTGCCGTCTCCTGCCAACCGCCTTAGCAGTTGTGCGCTTGCCCTATTGATGTCTTGGTACTCGTCCGCGAGAATATGAGCGTACTGGCGTTGCCAACGCTCGCGTACATCGGGGCAGGTGTCTAGGAGTTCTACAGAGCGCATGATAAGGTCGCCGAAATCAAGAAAGCCCTCTTGCGCCAAAACCTGCTGATAGACGCGGTAGAACTCCGCGATTTCCAAAGACTTTCGGGCGGCACTCTCTGCCTCTGGGGTAGCAGCACTTGCGAGTTGCCGTTGCGCCGAGAGGAGGTAGTCACTAGGGGTCTGTAGTTCGTCCTTTGCACGGGAGATGCACCTTAGAATATCGGGGAAGGGAAAGGTGGGCTGATGCAGGTAGCGGTACTCACGGAGGGAGAGTTTGTCTAGGTTGCGCTCTAGGAGGAGTATCACATCAGCGATTTCGATAAGTTGGGGGTGGAGGGGTAGCCCAATACGTCTCCCCTCTTTCTTGAGCAGCTCCATACCAAAAGAGTGAAAGGTTCCCATCCAGACCTGTTCGGCGGGTAGCCCTACCGCGCTTCGGAGGCGTACCCGCATCTCCTCTGCCGCCTTGTTTGAGAAGGTGAGGGCGAGAATTTTTTGAGGCGGTACTCCCTTTTCGAGAAGCAGATGATGTAGGCGTGAGGTGAGAGTGCGTGTTTTGCCGGTGCCGGGTCCTGCCTCTACCAGTACGGGGCAGAGGTTACTTTCGGCGGCGCGTTGCTGACTAGGGTCGAGGGGGAACTTCGCCGATTTGGTCTCGATGCCAGAGAGGAGTGCCTCTTTTTCGTTTGCGGGGGGAACCAGTAGCGCGTACTGTAGTTGTAGGCTTACGATAGAGAGGGGTAGCCCCGACTGACGGGCTATCTCTTTTGCACTCCAGCCCTGTTGCGTTACATTTCGTAACAGGGAGGTAGGGAGCAGGAGTTCGTAGGCGAACAGGTTTGCTTCGCGTTCTCGGCGTTCGGTGGGGTTGTAGCCTATGGCACTTCTTCCTGCTTCGGGAGAGACGGTTGCTTCTAGGGTCTCTTCGGTGGTACAGAGGTCGGAGGAGAGGTCGGGGTGTAGCCAGTAGTGCGCGAACTCGTGTGCCAAGATAAGGCGTTTGCGCTCTGGGGTGAGGGCGGCGGAGTACCATATCATCTCTTTTTCGCGGTCTAGTACGGCGTGCGCCCCCGCCAAGAGACTGTTGGTAGGGCTAACGGGAACGCAGGTCATCCCCGTCTCGTTCTCTGCCGCCTCTAGGAGTGCATCTGCGGGAGGGATACCTGAGCCCTCTAGCAGGTGGAGACTAGAGGCGAGTTGTGTGAAGATGTGTTGGGTGCGAAGGCGCAGTACCGACCCTTCCGACATTCGTAGAGTACCCCTTTGGTAACGAACTTCCTACCAAACTATTATACACCTTTCTACAGAAAATTGCTCACTAAAACAGAACAGTCCCCCCCTCCCCAATAGCACAGGGAGGGGTGGACTGCCAATAGAAAACTACCCCTCTTTACCGGAGAGTATGCCTTCCAAAAGAGAAATCTCTTCGGGGCTAAAGGCGAGATTTTCGGCGGCTTTCACGTTTTCGATAATCTGCTCTGGGCGGCTTGCCCCGATAAGGGCAGAAGTCACGCGGCTATCTCGTAACGACCATGCCAAAGCCATCTGCGCCAGCGACTGCCCACGCCCCTCTGCAACCTCGTTGAGCCGCTTTAGTTTTGCAACGACTTCGGGGGTTACGCTTCCCTCATTCAAGAAGCCAGAGGGTTGGCGTACCCGCGAATCGTCGGGAATACCACTTAGGTACTTGTTGGTCAGTAGTCCTTGCGCGAGTGGACAGAAGGCAATTACCCCAAGCCCAAGGTCGCCTGTTGCGGGTAGCAAATCGGGTTCAATCCAACGGTTTAGCATGGAGTAGCTCGGTTGGTGAATGATGGGCTTCACGTAGCCGTGCGCCTCACAGATAGCAAGAGCACGGCGGGTCTGCTCTCCACTATAACTAGAGATACCCGAATAGAGGGCTTTCCCAGAGCGTACCGCCGTATCGAGGGCGAACATCGTCTCCTCTAGGGGGGTATTGGGGTCGAAGCGGTGCGAATAGAAGATGTCTACATAGTCGAGTTGGAGGCGTTTTAGCGACTGGTCGAGGGAGGCGAGCAGATATTTGCGGGAACCCCACTCCCCATAAGGTCCTGCCCACATATAGTAACCCGCTTTGGTCGAGATGATTAGTTCATCCCGATACCCCGTAAAGTTCTCTTTTAGAATGCGCCCTACACGGCTTTCGGCGGCTCCTGCGGTGGGTCCGTAGTTGTTTGCGAGGTCGAAATGGGTAATGCCGTTATCAAATGAGGCGAACAGCATCGCCTTTGCGTTCTCGTGCATGGAGTGTTCGTCGGTATGCCGTGCGGAATCGGTTCCCGCGTCGCCAAAGTTGTGCCAACACCCCATCGAGATAGCGGGTAGTAGTAATCCTGAACGCCCACACCGCCGAAACCAGCTTTTGGGGGCTTTCTGGTAGCGGTCTCCCGCAAATGCGGGGGTCACTTCGCTCATGGTATCTCCTTAGTTCTGTTTTTTTGCTACGCAGTCTATCTCTACCTTAATCCCTAGCGTCAAGCCTGACTGTACGGTGGTGCGCGTTGGCAGAGGGCGGTGGTCGCCAAAGTAGGCGAGATATGCCTGATTGTAGCGATCAAAGTCGTTGATATCGGCAAGGTGAACGGTACACTTCACCACATCCGAGAGGGTACAGCCCCCTGCGTTTAGAATCTTCTCCACGTTCTCTAGGGTGGTACGGGTCTCTTCCTCTATCGTGCCACGAATCACGGCTCCCGTTTTTAGGTCGAGAGGTCCTTGTCCACTTACATAGACCCACCCGTCTATCTCTAGTCCTGCGGAGTATGCCCCTGTATCTACCTCTTTGTCGGGATGCTTAATCTCTTTTTTGCTCACCAGTTGCCTCCTCACACGTCGATAAAGACGCTTCCCTCTTCTACCTTACAGGCATGGGTCGCTACACACAGGTTTGAGGTGTAGAGTACCTGCCCTGTTTTTACGTTTACCTGCCAAGCGTGCCAAGGGCAAATAACGGTGTCGTCTTCGAGTTCTCCCTCACCCAGAGGTCCATCTCGGTGGGGGCACTCGTTGTCGATACAGAAGAACTCTCCTCCGACATGAAAGAGGGCGTAGTCGCGCCCTTTTACGGTAACGGTAGTCCCCGTACCCAGTGCGACCTCACTGGTCTCTGCCACTTTTACAAAAGCCATTATTGGGGGTTCCTTCCGCTACTCTTTGTTGGATTGCGGAGGAAGTTGTGCCTCTCCGATACACCACGCGAATACCCAGGGCCACTCACCGTAGCCGTAGTAAGGGCTGATATGCCCGCCACCCTTGAGCAGTTGGATAGGTACATCCAGTTTTGCCGCAACGCCCGTAGACTGGTCGTAAGTGGCATAGTCGTCGGTATCGGTAGCGACGAGGGTTGTTTCGCGGGCAATGGCTTTTAGGGTGGGTGGGTTGAAGGGAGGCGGGAAAAAGCCCGTTACGCCGGGAGGTGCATCGAGGGGAGGGGCTTCAGGAAGTACATAGGGCGGGGCTACCAGCAGTACGCGGTCTGCGATAGGAGGGTCCTCTGCCCCCCGCCGTGAGGCGTAGTGTATCCAGTTGATACAGCCCAAACTGTGCGCGAGTACCGTTAATTTCGCATCGGGAACCTCTTGCGCTATGGTCGCAAGCACCGAACCTAGTTCCGCTTGCCACTCCTCAAGGTTGGGAGCAGTAGGAGTGGGCATTTTGGGATAGTAGACCTTTTGCCCTGCGTCGGTCAGTTTTTGAACCAGATGCTCTTGCCAGTGCGCGGGCTTGTTGCCGCCCCAGCCGTGCAGTATCAGAAAAACCTCGTTTGCCATGAGAGAACAGACTCCGTTCCAAAGTTGAATTTAGCACCCTATAGTACAACAAGGAACTGGTAAAATCCTCTCTTGCCTTTAACTCTATCGCTCTCCGCGTTGTGAAGAGAGCCGTTTTTGGTATGCGCCCACACTCCCTAGCACCACAAACGCCGTAACCGATAGGAGAAGGGTGTGGTTCCATGCCTCTGTGTTTTTACCTGCCTGTACCGAAGCGTAGAGAGCAAGCGGAAGCGTTTGAGTACGTCCCGGAATAGAGCCTGCCACCATGAGGGTCGCCCCAAACTCTCCTAATGCCCGTGCAAAGGCGAGTGCCAGCCCCGCAAACACCCCCCGATACGCCATAGGCACGATAACCCATATCAGGAGAGCGGTCTCTCCTGCGCCTAGGGTACGCCCCGCTTCCAGTAGTTCCGGCTCTACAGCGGCAAAGGCGGCAGAGGCGGTGCGTATAAAGAGGGGGAGAGCCATGACCGAAGCCGCGAGTGCCGCACCCTGCCATGTAAACACGAGGTGAATGTCTAAACGGTCATTAACCCAAGCCCCTAGTGCCGTACCCCGCCCGAACACCATGAGTAAGTAGAAGCCGACCACCGTAGGGGGCAACACAAGAGGAAGGGCAAGCAGAGTTTCGAGTAATCCCTTACCGGGGAAAGGGCGACCATGCGCCAACCACCAACTTGCGAGAATGCCAATGGGCAATACCAGTAGAGTCGCGAACCCTGCTACTTTGAGAGAGAGCCATAGGGGAGACCAGTCTGTAGCCCCCATCTCCATCAGTGCGCTTTTCCCGTGTTTTTGAGAGGAGAGTTCGGCTTTTTAGGAGGAAGAGCAGAGGCAAAGCCGTAGCGAGTAAGGATATTCTGCGCTACAGGGCTTTTTAGGAAGGCTACGAAGTCACGGGCGGCAGGGACATTAGGTGCGCCCTTTATTACCGCAACAGGGTAGAGAATGGGGGCGTGGTCGCTATTGGGGAGGGCTTGCTGTACCACACGCACCCGCGTTTTTTCGGATTGCGCGTCGGTAGCAAACACCACTCCCGCCTCTGCATCGCCATTGACTACGTAGGTAAGCGTTTGGCGCACATTCTCCCCAAACACCATTTTGGACTGTAGTGCCGCCCACAAGCCCCGCTTGGTAAGGGTCTCTTTGGCGTATCTGCCGGAGGGTACGGAGTCAGGATTAGAGAGCGCGATATGCTTTATTACAGGAGAGAGCAACTCTGTCCACTGCTTGAGATTGCTTTTGAGGGGGGCGATAAGTACGAGGCGGTTTCCCGCAAAAAGAGTGCGTGTCTCTGCTTCGAGGTGTCCCCCTTTTTGGAGTGCGTCCATCTCTTTAGGGGCGGCGGAGGCGAACACATCTACAGGCGCACCCTGCTCTATCTGCTGTTGTAGCGCACCGGAAGCGGCGAAGTTGAAGCGCACAAGGGTTTTGGGGTGTAGTTTGGTGTATGCAAGCCCAATCTCTTGGAAGGCGTTGGTGAGGGAGGTTGCGGCAGAGACAAGGATTTCGTCAGCACTTGCGCCCAGTGGTAAAAGCAAAAAGAGTATCGTAAGTAGTCTCCTTAGCGGTTGTGTGTACATCTTAGGAACCTCCTTCTTCGATACTCTTGTACCCTACCTAAAAAACGGCAAGCGAACTCTAGGTATGCTTTTTAAGCAAGTCCTGTATCACCGCCTCCATCCAGCCGGGGCGATACCCGCTTTGCGAGGCGGCAAGTTTTCCGCTTTGGTCGAAGATAAACATGGCGGGAATAGAGCCTTGGGTATCGAAGAAGTCGAGTACTCCGGGAGTGTCTTTTGCCATTGCGGTAGGATAGTCCAAACTTTTACGAATAATCCCGTACTGAGGTCGAGCATCTTCCTTATCTACCGAAAGCCCTACCACCAACACCCCTTTGCTCTTGTAGCGGTTATAGACATCGTTGACTTCGGGCATACTCATCTTACAGGGACCGCACCATGTTGCCCACAAGTCTACTACCACGATTTTCCCTTTTAGGGTAGAGAGAGGAACGGGAGTCTGGTCGTTCGCGAGCGGTATCACCGGCTCTTTGAGTGCGTTGTTGGGTTTGGCGGCTTCTGTAAGTTTGGGCTTATCCATATCCTTCATACGGACAGGTACGGTGAAAAGGCTATAGAGCGAGACGATAACAACGGCTACAAGGAGACTAACCATAAGCCGAGCGCGAAGATAGGGAGACATTTTTCCTCCTAGAAGAGACGGAACGGGATATATTTTGAGTAAAAACGCGGGACACCCAAGAGGAGAAGGAGTGCCGCCACTCGGACTTGAACCAAGGACACGGGGATTTTCAGTCCCCTGCTCTACCAACTGAGCTATGGCGGCGTACCGAAACACCCCTATTTTATCAGAGCAAACCCCGTTTGTCAAGGTAAGAATCTCAAGTCGTTTTCTAATACGAGAAATTTCGCTCTCATTACGCCCTTAACCCCTTAATAGGGAACCACATTACGCAATTCTATCTAGTTGTATGAGCAGATGGGCGAGATGACTTGTGCCTAAGTTGAAGTCGGCAAGGCGTATGTTCTCGTTGGGTGCGTGCGCCCTTACTCCCGGATACTCAATGCCCGGTGCAGTGATAGGTAGACCCAAGAAATTAGAAAACCACCACATGGGACCCGAACCGCCCACAATGGGAGTGATTACGGCACGGCGACCATAGACCTCTTGAGCGACATCGGCGGCGAGTTGTACAAAGGGGTGGTCGGGGTCTACTCTTGCGGGGCGTTGTCCTCCTAAATAGCGTACCTCTATATCGCCAAAGCCCTCCTGTTGGAGCCATGCCTTTAGGCTTTGGTAGACCTCTTCGGGGTCTTGGTCGGGTACGAGGCGGAAGTCCATTTTGGCGTGCGCCTCCGAAGGGAGTACCGTTTTCGCCCCTGTGCCCTGCCAACCGCTATCTAGCCCACACACCGTAAGCGTTGGCTCGAAAACAGAACGCCGCAGGTACTCCACGCCTGTTGTCGCAGATCCACCCAAAAATTCCGCTTCTGATAGCCCAAACTGCTCACGGGTCTCCTCGTAGTCGTTGGGGAGGGCGGCGAGGAGTTCTATATCCCGTGCCGAAGCCGGTTTTGCTTTGTCGTAGTGACCGGGAATCAGGATTCGCTCGTTACTGTCTTTTAACTTAGATAACGCCCACACCAGCCGCCAAGCTGCGTTGGGAAGAATAGAGCCGCCAAAGCCGGAGTGGGCATCGTAGGCGATGGTTTTTACATGGAGTTCAAAATAGGCGATACCCCTCATTCCACAGTAGAGGTAGGGCGCACCCTCTTCGTTTACGCCGCCCTCTTCCCAGATGCAGTAGTCTGCCTGCAAGGTGTCGCGCTCTGCCTCCATAAACGACGCGATGTGAGGGCTACCCACCTCCTCCTCTCCTTCCGATACAAACTTAACATGAAAGGGAAGTTCTCCGCCGTTTACTGCCCGAATCGCGTTGAGAGCCAGTAGGCGCGAGACGATATGCCCTTTGTCGTCCCCTACCCCCCTCGCAAACGCCTTTTCGTCTCGAAAGGTGAGAGTAAACGGGTCACTATCCCATAGCTCCAGAGGCTCGGCAGGCTGTACGTCGTAGTGGTTGTAGAAGAGTACGGTTTTCGCGTCGGGGTTGGGAGAACGGTACTCCCCGAAGGCGATGGGGGGCGCGTTTGGAATGGGGATAGTTCGGGCGGTTAGCCCTGCCTTTTGGTAGAGCGAACAGACAAACTCGGCGCACGGCTCCAGCGACTGCTTTTTAGCAGAGACGCTAGGTATCGCGCACAGTTCGGCAAGGTCGGTAAGTGCTGTGTCGCGGTGTTCTGCAATGTAGGTATCTATCTGTGCAAGGCGTGGGTCGGTGGGCATGGGGCAGTCTCTCTCCTCAAAGTTTGGACTAAGTTTCGACACCTACTCCCAAAACTCTTGCTTGTTATCTCTGTTTTCTTTTTTGAGGTAGAGGGAAGGCGTTATGAGAGGCGTTCGGTGGCGTAGGTATCAAAATCGAGGGAGTGAGGTGTGCCGTGCTTTAGGCGGTAGTAGCCAGCGGCGGCAATCATGGCGGCGTTATCGGTGCAGAGTACCGGGTCGGGGATAACCACTCTTAGCCCCTCACGCTCCCCCATCTGCCTCATTTTGGTTTGCAAAGAGCGGTTTGCCGCAACCCCTCCCGCCACACACAGGGTTTTTACCCCGTACTGCACAGAGGCACGGCGCATCTTCTCTACCAAAACGTCCACTATCGCGGCTTCATAGCTCGCGGCGATGTCTGCAAGGAGAGTCTGTCCGTTATCGCGCTCTACAAAGGTACGAATGGCGGTTTTCAAGCCGCTAAAACTGAAATCGAGGCTATCGCCCATCCAAGAGCGGGGAAACGGAACCCGCTTGGGGTCGCCTGTTTCGGCAAGCCGCGACACGTTGGGACCACCGGGATAGGGAAGCCCCATAAGCCGCGCCCCTTTATCGAATGCCTCTCCTGCCGCGTCGTCACGGGTCTGCCCTAGTATTTGGTACCGCCCATGCCCCTCCATCAGCATTATCTGCGTATGCCCCCCCGAAACAATTAAAATAAGAAGGGGAAACTCCGCCTCTAAGTCGGGGGCTACCAGAAAATTGGAGTAGAGATGCCCCTCTAGGTGGTGGATACCCACAATGGGAATATCCAGCGCGTAAGCGAGAGCCTTCGCACACGAGACACCGACCAGTAACGCACCTAGCAGTCCCGGACGGTTGGTAGTGGCAATCGCATGGATGTCGGAGAGACCTATCTTCGCCTCCTCTAACGCGGTGTGTAGGGTGGGCAACATTCGCTCAACGTGCTTGCGGGATGCCACCTCCGGCACAACTCCCCCGTATCGGGCATGGAGGTCTGCCTGACTTGCAATAACGTTCGCACCTATCCGTACACCATCCGTTACGATACCCACTGAGGTCTCGTCGCAACTGGTCTCTATACCAAGTACATTGTAAGGGGAGGGAAGGGAGGACATGGGCAGTTAGTAGCCCTGCTGTTGGTAGTAGCGGTCTAGGGCTTGGCGGCGTTCTTCTAGCATGGCACGAAATTCGGAGAGATGAATGTCGTTTGCCCACATCACTATCGCGTTTTCGCCTGTATCGGAGTAGTAGTTTTTTCGCATTGCCATCGGCTTAAAGCCGTACTTCCGATAGAGGTTTTGGGCGATACGGTTGCTTTCGCGCACCTCTAGTTTTAGGTGTTTGACCCGTTTATAGCGTGCCTCGTCGATAAGGGTAAGTAGGAGCCGCTCTCCGATTTTGCGCCCCTGACGATGTGGGTCTACCGCGAGGGTAGTGATATGCCCCTCGTCCATCACTGCCCACACCCCTGCATAGCCCACCACCTTATTGCCTTCTCGTGCCACAAAGTACATTGCAGAACGGTTCGAGAGTTCGGTAACGTAGGCACTGTAGTACCATGGGGTCGAATAGCATTGCCTGTCTATCGCAGCAACGGCTTCGAGGTCGCGCTCTTGCATCGGTTCAATAGAGATGGGTGGAATGAGAATTGCCATAAAAGAGGGTCTTTGTGTGCTACTGGGTGGCTTGTTTTCTAAGGTTTAGTGTATCACAATGAGCAAAAATTGTCAATAACGTGAGTGGGCAGGAAAATAGGCTCCTCAGCACGAAGAGTCCTTGTGTAGATTAACGTCACATTTTCGTAACAGGAGAGACCCCCATGTCGAAGAAGATTGCCATGATAGGCGCGGGAAGCGTCGTGTTTTGTAAGACCCTCATTAGCGATATTCTTGCTACCCCCGCCCTTATTGATAGCGAGTTCGCGCTCATGAGTCCCACCGAACCCAAACTACGGCGCATGGAAGCGTTTGTGAACCGTATGATTCAGGATAACGCCCTCCCCGCCAAAGTGTGGGCAACGACGGATAGACGCGAAGCCATCAAAGATGCCGATTTCGTAGTGGTGATGATTCAGGTAGGGGGATTCCATGCCTACGGCGCAGACTACGAAATCCCGCTCAAATATGGAATAGACCAGTGTATCGGAGACACATTGGGACCGGGGGGTATCTTTCGGGGGCAGAGGCACATCCCCGTTCTGGCAGACATCGCAAAAGATATGGAAGAGGTTGCAAAGCCCGGTGCTATCATGCTCCAGTACGCAAACCCTATGGCGGCAAACTGCCTCGCGCTGGGTAAAGTCTCGAAGGTGCCGTTTATTGGGCTGTGCCATGGGGTACAGACCACCCTCGACCTGATTTCGGGCTACTGCAAGGTTCCCAAAGAGGAGATAACCTACGTCTGCGGCGGCATCAATCACATGGATTGGTTTCTGCGGCTAGAACACAAAGGGCGAGACCTCTACCCCATGCTTCGCGAGTGTTTCGAGCACCCTGAATACTACAAAAACGAGAAGGTGCGCGGAGAGGTGTTTCGGCACTTTGGCTACTTTATGACCGAATCTACCGGACACCTTTCAGAATACGTACCTTGGTTCCGCAAAAGCCAGTCTGCCCTCGACCTCTACTGTGACGAACCCGCGTTTGGGGGCGAATCGGGCGCGTACTACAAGTGGGGCAAGGCGATGGCAGAGAAGTACGCCGAAGTAGACCCGCTTCAGTTCGAGAGTACCGCCATTGAGCAGAGAAGCGTGGAGTACTGCTCCTACATCCTCGAAGCCGTCACTACAGGAACCCCCTTCCGCCTTATGGGAAATGTGCGAAACGACGGCTACATCACCAACCTACCTCAAGGATGTTGTGTAGAGGTTCCCACCTTTGCGGACGATGCGGGGCTACACCCTACCGTTATCGGAGATTTGCCCCCGCAGTGCGCCGCCCTCTGTATGACCAATATCAATGTGCAGACCCTCTGTGCGGAGGCGGCATTAAAAGGCGATACCGAACATCTGGTACAGGCAATGGCTCTCGACCCACTCACTTCGGCGGTGTGTACCCTCAAAGAGATTCGTGATATGACCTCCGAAATGCTAGAGGAGTTACGCCCCTACCTCCCGCAGTTTGCCGGGAAAGTAGTACGCGCTACGCCCACGATTAGCATTCCCGCCGACTGCCAAGCGGTAGAGGTTCCCCTCGACCCCGCTCTCGCCATTGGCAAGAGGTTTGGTACGCTGATAGAGCAGAAAACCGCGTAGGTTCCAAGGGAGTACTCATGCTAGAGGTCTCGTACACCAAACTGGTTCCCTATCCGTTTGATACGGTGCTCTCGCAGTACTTCGACTATGAGCATATCGCCCATGTACACCCCGACACATTAGGGGAGTACCGCGTAATCGAAGCTGATGGAAACCGTCTCGTCTACGAACAGATATGGCAACGGAACTGGAGGGGAAAACGCCCCAAAAGCGTCGTCGTGCAGAATTTTTTGCCGCCTAATGAGATATGGTTTGAGTTCACAGAGGGACTACACAAAGGCACAAAGGTACACACCCTGCTTTCAGAACACACAGAGGGAACAGTGGTAGAGGAGACCTACCATGTTCCCCTCCCAAACTGGGCATGGCTACGCCCTCTGCTTCGCCCCTTTATGCTACGTACCATCGAAAAAGTATGGGAGGAGGATTTGCAGGTAGAGGTCTGCTATGGCGGGTATCCCGGCATCCCGAATAGAGAAGTTCAACCCTCTGGAGTATGCCCTCCGGCTCTGCTTACCACCCCTCATGTGTTGGGAAGAGCCACCGATTTTCCCCCGCAACGCCTACATCGTATTCACCTCGAAGATACGGAAGTTGTGTTGTTCTATTATCAAGGACATTACGTTGCATTGGAGGGGATATGCCCTCACTCCGGCGGCATTTTGAGCTTAGGCAGAGTAGAGCAGAACTGCCTTATCTGTCCTTGGCATGGCGCAAAGTTCGATGTTATCACGGGCGAAAACCTGTGTAAAACGGCGCATCGTCCTCTACAAACCTACCAAGTACGGGAGGAAGAGGGAGTATTGAATCTGTACCCTGTGGTAAATATAGAAAGCGCAGAGAGCGAGTGAGAAGCAACTCCAAAATACAGACACCACGAGAGCGACAAGAGCAATGGGAGCGCGAACACTTGGCGGAGTGGGCGGCGAAAGCCTCCGATTCGCAGGGGAGAGTGGTTCCTGAGCCAGACGACCCCGTAAGAACCGCGTTCCAGCGAGATAGGGATAGGATTATCCACTCCAAAGCCTTCCGCCGCCTGAAACACAAAACCCAAGTCTTTATCGACCCCGAAGAAGACCACTACCGAACACGCCTCACCCATACCCTCGAAGTGGCGCAGATAGCCCGTACTATCGCCCGCGCCTTGCGCCTAAACGAAGACCTGACGGAAGCAGTGGCACTGGCGCACGATGTAGGGCATCCCCCTTTTGGACACGCGGGAGAGGAGGCACTGGATTTTGCCTATCGGGAGTTTGTACCCACCGCACGGTTTCGGCACTACGAGCAGAGCCTTCGCATGGTGGAACTACTGGAGAGAGGAAGCGCGGAAGAGCAGGACGCAAACCCCAAGAAAAACGTGGGTCTAAACCTAACGTGGGAGGTACGTGACGGTATTGCTCACCACAGCAAAGGGCGCAAAGACCTCAGCGATACCTCTACGGAACGCGCCTCGACGTTAGAGGGGAAGGTGGTACGCATTGCCGACAGGATCGCCTACATCAATCACGACATAGACGACAGCGTGAGGGCGCGAATCCTAAAGTGGCGTGATTTGCCCAAAGAGCCTCTAAAACTGCTTGGCAAAACCCACTCCGATAGAATATCAACGATGGTGATGGATGTCGTAACCACCAGCGACGGACAACCTATCGTAACGATGTCGCCCACAATAGAACAAGCCACCGATAGCCTCAAAGAGTTCCTGTTTGAGCGGGTCTACTGCAACCCCGAACTGATGCTACTGCACGAACGTGACAAAGCAAGGCACGTTATCCGTAGCCTGTTCCAGTACTACATGGAGTTCCCTGCTGATATGACAGGAGAGACCGCGTTACAAAACGCAGATACCGAAGCCCGTGCGGTAGCCGTATGCGACTACATCGCAGGAATGACCGATAGGTATGCCGTCTCTTGCTTCTATCGACATTTTGTTCCTAAAAATATGCGCTCCCCGTTTCCAGAGTAGCGTAGCCTCTAAATCAAAATAAGAAGCGGATTCTCTAGGAGTTCTTTCAGGCGTTGTAGGAACCTTGCGGCGGGTGCACCGTCTAGGATACGATGGTCGAACGAGAGGCAAAGGTTCATCATACTCCGTATAACCACCTCTTTATTGATAACCACCGGCTTGTCTACGATGCGACACACACCCAAAATCGCGGCTTGCGGGGGTACGATGATGGGGTCGAAGTTATCAATGCCAAAGGTTCCCAAGTTAGTTATCGTAAAGGTTCCTCCTGCAAGGTCGTCGGGAGTGAACTTGCCTGTTCGTGCCCTCTCTACCAGTGGCTTTAACTCTTTTGCAATCGCTCCTATCGACTTATCCTCTGCCTGTTGTAAAACGGGAACCACCAAACCTACCTCTAGGGCTACCGCGATACCGATGTTCTTGTGGGCATAGATGCGTATCTCCTCACCCACAAGCGCGGAATTTAGCATGGGATGCTCTTCCAACGCCCTCGCAACCGCCTTTACGATGATGTCGGTAAACGACACGCGCACCCCGTAGACCTTCTCGACCTCTGGTAGTATCCTTTGGCGGAACTCAGAGGCGGCGGTCATGTCTACTTCTAGAGTAAGGGTGACATGGGGGGCGGTGAATCGCGATTTGGCAACATTGTCCGCAATCCGTTTTCGCATACCTGCAAAGGGTTGGATGGTAACATCCTCTTGCGCGGGAGAAGGGGTAGGAGTTGAGGCGGCTTGTCGGCTTTCGGCATAGCGTACCACGTCGTCACGGCGTACACGGGTTCCTGGTAGCCCCAACGCCAGTTCGTTGAGGTCTACGCCCAAATCGTCTGCAATTTTTGCCGCCAGCGGAGTGGTACGTGGAACCGCTTTCTCTGCGGGTTGCGCCGTCTTCCGTGCCTCTACAAACGCCAGTACGTCCCGTTCGATTACGCGCCCTTGAGGTCCTGTTCCGCGCCCTGCAAGGTCGGAGTGTGAGACCCCGTTCTCCTCTGCAAGCCGAGCGGCGCGGGGAGAGAGAAAGGCTTGGGCAGTAGGCACAGGAGCGGCGGCGACAACAAGGGAAGGCGTAGCAACCGCCTCCACAACGGGGGCGGGGCTAGGCGCGACTTCAGGGGCGGCTCCGCCAGTCGCTTCTGCTAGTAGTGCGTCTATCGGCTCGGTAGCGTCTGCTAGAATCGCAATGGCTTGACGGATAGGAACGAGGTCGTTCTCTTTTGCGAGTACCTTGCGTAGCACCCCATCCACAGGCGACTCCACCTCCATAGAGGCTTTGTCGGTCTCTATCTCCAGCAGGATTTCCCCGCTTTTTACGGCATCGCCCTCTTGCTTGTGCCATTTAAGAATCGTTCCCTCTTCCATGGTGGAACCCATCTGCGGCATGGTAAAAATCTGCGCCATTGTCATCTTCTCCCCAAAAATCGTGTTATCGCGTCTGCGTTGATTTTCTTTTCGATACGTTTATCTTCGATTCCTCTCGTATTGTGGCACAAAAAGGGTATATTACGAAAGGGTTTTGCGAATATCTTGGGATAGGGCAATCGCATTACCCGCAGGTGTTGCGAATTGGTAGGTTATAGCCCTCATCACCACTCCCCCGTGTCCCAAGTTTGGGCGAAGAGGCGAATGCACCGTATAGCAAGCAATAGACTTTTTGTACCAGCATACCTTTCTAAATAACAATCAACCCTTACAGTAGTACCCTCCTTCCCCCAAACTTGGGGGCAAGGATGTCCGAAGGACAGGATGAGGGCTAATACCCTGACTATGACGTAAAGTGATGCGATTGCCCTGTATCTTGGGGTTGCCCTATAGAGACAACTTGCAGAAGGATTTAGATGGGCGGCTAAGGTACTATACTAACCAATATCTCGGTTAAGCGAAAGCCCTAAGACTTAAATGGAGTGTAAAATGAAAATTTGGAGAGAGTTAGCACTAACTGCCTGCCTCATAGGGATACCCCTTGTAGCACAGGCGGAAAACTACGCCCTTATCATTGGCGTAGACGAGTATCAAGATAAAGCGCATATCGCCTCTTTAACTACCGCGGTTGCGGATGCAAAAGCCTTCGCCCAAGTGCTACAGGCAAAAGCGCAGGTAAAAGCCGCGCAGGTACAACTGCTTACGAGCGATGGAGCCATGAAGCCTACCCGTAAGGAGATTTTGAACCAGATTTCGCTATGGCAAAAGCAAGGGCAAGCGGACGATGTATACTACCTCTTTTTTGCGGGGCAGGGAGTAGCACTGGATAGCGAGAGTTATCTGCTTCCCTACGACGGGAACCTCACCTCTGCCCAGACCCTGCAAGAGACCTCTATTACCGCAAAAGAGTGGAGTGCGGCACTCTCGAAACTCAAAGGAAGAGCCGTTCTTGCCTACCTTGATATAGCACACGGCAACCCCTCCACAGCACCCGCGCCCTTCCTTCCTACTCAACCACGTTGGTTGGAGGCACAACTCCAACGCTTTGGCTTAGAGAAGAGCACCCAAAGCGAGACCCTCTTCTCGGCAAAGGCATACCAGCGTAGCCGCGACTGGAGCCGCAAACAGCGCGGCTACTTTGGGTACTTCTTGGAACAGGCGTATAAGGGAGAGGCGGCAGATGGAAAAGGAACCCTCCGTACCAAAAACATACGCGACTACCTAAACAAAGCCGTTTCGGGGGCGGCTCTACGGGAAGAGGGGGCTATTTTAGAGCCTTACTCCCTCCCTACCGGCGACACCCTAAGCAGTTTGCCCTTAGTAATAGGGCTACCCGCAGGAAACGGTGGAGAGAGCGCGGTTCCTACCCAGATAGGGGCTACCCCCGAAGAGCAGTACGAGGCGGGCTTTCAGAAGGCGTATGAACTGTTTCGCCAAAAGAAGTATGAGGAATCGCGGCAAGCGGCACAGCAACTTACCGCTACCTCTCCCAGTGCAGTCCGCGCCCTCTATTTTTTAGCAAACCTTCAGTGGGACATCTACAAAAACTTCAACGAATCGGAGCAGGGTTTCCGTAAAGCCATCGCGGCAGACCCCAAAAACGGCTACGCCTACTTCCGCTTGGGAACCCTCTACATCAACGCAAAGAAGAACTACGACGAAGCAGAAAAACTGTATCAAAAAGCACTGGAACTAGAACCCAATAACTCGCAAGTCGTGAATGCAATGGGAACTATCTTCCAAGAGGGGCGGCGCGACTACCCCAACGCGGAGAGTATGTACCGAAAAGCCATGCAACTCGACCCCTTCTCCGCGCTTCCGGTAAGTAACTTAGGCACACTGGCACAAGTAGTAAAAAAGGACTACATTGAAGCAGAAAAACTCTACCGTAGAGCCATGGAGATAGAGCCGCAACTGGTAGAACCCGTGTATAGCCTAGCAACTCTGTACCATAACGTAAAGAAAAACTACCCCGTTGCCGAGAGCCTCTATCGCAAAGCCATCGACCTCGACCCACAAGATGCTTCCGCCCTTAGTGGGCTTGCCAACCTCTACAAAGAGGCGAAACGTGACTACCCCGAAGCCGAAAAACTCTACCGAAAAGGGATGGAAGTAGACCCCTTTAGCCCCTACCCCCTAAACGGTTTGGGGAACCTATACAAAGACATAAAGCACGACTACGCGAAGGCAGAAGAGTTCTTCCTGAAAGCGATGCAGGTAAACCCCTACTTTGCACCGGCTTATACCAACCTAGGAGTACTCGCCCAACTGTCTAAGCACGACGCAGTGGGAGCCGAAAAACTGTTTCGTCAGGCGATGGAGATAGACCCTTACTCTGCCTCACCCGTTTTCAACCTTGCGGTGTTGTACCAGAACCAGAAGAAGGACTACCCCGAAGCCGAAAAACTCTATCGCAAAGCCATCGACCTCGAACCCTCTCTTGCTTACCCCCTAACGGGATTTGCAGAGTTCTATAGCGAAGCGAAAGCCAACCCCGCAGAGGCAGAGAAGAACTACCAACAGGCACTAGAGAAGTTCCCAGACGACATCGCCGTCTACATGGGGTATGCGACCTTCAACCGCAAGGTAAAAAAGGATTTTACCAACGCAGAAAAACTACTTCGCAAAGCGATGGAGGTCTCCCCACGTGACCCACGACCCGTTAATGAACTAGGGAATCTGTACCGAGAACTCAAAAACGACCCCGTAAATGCGGAGAAGTACTATCGGCAAGCGATGGAGATGGATAGCACCTACGCCAGCCCCTTCCATCACCTTGCAACCCTGTACCAAGAGCAGAAACGCCCCGCAAGCGAAATAGAGCCGCTACTGCGGAAGGCAGCAGAACTCGACCCCTCGTCGGGAACCTCTCTAAATAACCTCGCTCTGATGTTCCAGAACGAGAAGAAGGACTATGTGGAAGCAGAACGGCTTTTCCGCAAAGCAATAGAGGTCAATCCCACCGATACTACCACCTTTTACAACCTTGCCAACCTGTGCAAAGATGTAAAGAAAGACTATCCCGAAGCCGAGAAACTCTACCTCAAGGCGATGGAACTCGACGCACGCTTTGCCGCCCCGCTCTATGGGTTGGCGGCAATCTATCGGGATGTGAAGAAGGACTACGACAAGACCGAAGAACTCTATCGGAAAGCCATAAAACTCGACCCGCAAGATGCCTACCCGCAAAACGCGATGGGGCAACTTTACCACTATATCTATAAGAATGCGGCGGAGGCGGAGCCGTTCTTTCGTAAGGCGGTGGCACTGGATAGAACACGAGGGGCATACTTTGCAAACCTCTCCGACTGCCTCTTTACTTTGAACCGTAAGGACGAAGCCCTTCAGATGGCGAACCGCGCTATCCTGCTGAACTATCGTAACCCAAACCACCCCGCATTTACGAAACTAGGAATTAAGCCGTAGTAAGGATATTTTCTTGCATTTGGGGCAGAAATTTAGGTGGCAACCGATAACTTTTCGTAACATAAGCCCGTCTTAATAGTACGAGAGTATTTTCTGTATCTCGACCTATCTTTCTGCCCTCCCCCCGTAACCACAAGGAGACTGTTGTCATGCCTCGACCAAACGCACTACTGACTATAACGGCTTGTTTGGGGGTCGCCTCTCTGGTAGGCAGTACCCCTGCCTTCGCTCAGTTTGGGCAACCCAACGACCCACGCTTCGCCAATCGTAACGACCAGCTGCCCTTCAACTACCGTACTATTTCGCCTTACGTTCGCAACGGTATCCTGATTCCAAACACAAACCCCAACACGAACTACGGAAGAGGGCGGGGCAATGTGAACACGGTAGCAGGAAACTTCAATGTGGTTCCGCTTACGTTAAGCACCGCCCCCGACTCGACTATTTTCGACCAGATGGCGCGAATGAACGAGATTCATGGCTATGACTCCCCCCTCTCACCGTTTATTCTGCGCTCTAATCCCCCCAACTCCCGCCCTTACCGCTATCGAAATGGGCTATGGGGCAGGAATGCCTTCTATGTAACATGGGGTACCACTATCTTTCCGGGCGGCTCGGCGTACTATCCCTACTACTCACCAGTCTGGTCTACGGGGTATAGTTGTCTCTCTCCTTACTACCTTTACTGGGGGCTTACCGCGCCGTTCTTGATGAACGACTTTGTATATCAGACCCCGCCGAACGTTATCTATGTTCCCGTACCCGTCTATACTGATGGGGGCAACTATCATGGTTGGAAGCAGGAGGACATCGACGGCTACTACCTAAACAAGAAGGCTCCCGCCGACCCCAACCCAAAGGAGAAGACCAAAGAGGGCGAAAAAGAGCCGGAGAAGGAGAAAGCCGAAGGGTTAGAGGGGGTTGCGGCGGTAGCCATTGCAAACAGCCCCGTAGCCGACGTAGCACGGGCAATTCAGAAGGCATGGGTGGAGCAGGATGTTCAGTCGCTTGCGGATGTGGTGGATAAGCAGAAGCGGGTGGCTATCTATCTGCGGGGCAAGTACCAGTACTCGCTTCCTCCGCAGGACTACCTCGATTTAACGCGAGATGCCCTACAGTCTACCAAAACTCAACGATTCGAGATAGATACACCTCAGAAAAAAGAGAAGGGGGTCTACCTCCTTACTGGTAAGCACACCTATAAGGGTGCGGACGGCGAGAACCATGTCGTCTATGTGAGTTATGTGGTAGAGCGGTTTAATGGGAAGTACATCGTTACACAGGTAGGAACCGCCCCCGAACGCATTACCCCCAAAATGGTGCGCGAATCGTTTAACCGACGCAACGACACCGACAACACAAACGGGAACTTTGAGAATAAAGAGTAGATACTACTCACTCGAAGAACAGAGATACGCTTCACCCGGTTCTAACGGGTGGAGCGTTACTTTTAGCCCCGCGATATGTTTGGTAAGAGCCTCTGGCGTACCTGTGAGCAAGGGAAACGTTGCGTAGTGAACTGGAATGACATGGGGGGCTTTGAGAAGTTTTATGGCGTAAGCCGCCTCACGGGGCCCCATTGTAAAGTGGTCTCCTATGGGGAGAATGGCGAGGGTAGGCTGATAGAGTTCGCCAATGAGTGCCATATCCCCAAACAGAGCGGTATCGCCAGAGATATAGAGCGTATATCCATCCTCCATCGTAAGCACATATCCCGCAGGTTCCCCGCCAAAGACCACACGCCCGTCTGCTTCCACAAAACTACTGGTGTGGTCGGCGTGTGTCATGGTGATACGAATGCCCGCTACCTCTTGGGTTCCCCCTTTATTCATATAGGCAAGACGATTAGAGAGTCCCTTTCCACTGAGCCAAGCACACGCCTCAACTATCGCAACAATGGGAGCGTTTGGGTTCTGTTTTGCTATCTCTACCACATCCGCACAGTGGTCTTCATGAATATGGGTTAGCAGAATCATATCCAATGAGGGAAGGTTGCTTAGGTCTTTCCACGTTTGGGGACAACGGGGGTTCCCTGTCAGAAAAGGGTCTACCAGCAGATTTTTCCCTGTGGGGGTGGTTATCAGTAAAGTGGAGTGTCCTAAATAGGTAACGGTTGTTTGACTTTGCGACATATTCTCAAAACTCCTAGCGGTTCTCGGTATTGGAGGTCTGTAACCTCTCTGCGAAGTACTGATGCCCCTTCCAAATCAAAACAACTCCACAGGCGATAGTCACGCCGATACTGTCTATCATCACGTCGTTGATGGAGGAGGTACGATTGGGGACAAAAGCCTGATGTATCTCATCGGAACAGGCGTACAGCACAGCGACCAGTGCCCCCAGCCCAATCTCCTTGAAGGTAATGCGTGGCTTCCCGTACTGTAACGCCCGAAACGCCCAAAACGTTAAGACAAGGTACTCGGTAATGTGGGCAGTTTTACGAAAAAGATAGTTTACGTCGTCTACCTTTTGTGCGTCTAGGCTCTTCCACAGCCCCGGAACAAATCGGTCTAGTATCCGTGCTATTAGCGGTAACGAGTGTTCATTTGAGCCAGCACGCCCCGAAAGATAGAAGATAATGCCCATCCATAATAAGAGCGGCAGGAGATAGAAGAGGCGTTTCTTCATGGTAGATAGGTTTAGTCCTTCTTGTAGAAGGCTGGGCTTGCCAGAAGCACTTTTAGCAGTGCCTCCTCTTTACCAGTAAGCTCCTCTTTCGGAATCCTGTCGAGGGTTATCTCACCTGTTCGAGAGCCGATATTGCCGACAAGCGTTAGGGTTTCGGCTTTGCGCTTAACCTCTGCTTTCAACTCTGCACCGGGCTTCATAGCTTGAAGCAGAGAGCGGAAGTTTCCTGTATCTACCTTCGTTCCATTGATGTGCGTGATGATGTCGCCCTTCTTTAGCCCCATTTTCTCAGCGGCAGTCCCCTCTACGACCTCTATCAGTGTAAGCGGTGAACTCGCAGAAGCAGAGGGCGAAGTGAGGATACCCAGATAACCGTCTTCCTTTTGTGCCAAGCGCAACCCAAAGGGCTTGAGGACTTGTGTCCACATCATCTCATCTGTGCCGCGTACATAGGCGTTGTACTCGGTAGTAAGGTCGATACCTGCCGCGTTGTTAATAGCAGTAAGAATGGCATCATCGGGGTAGCCTTTGCCCTTTGAGGCGTACTTTTCGTCTAGTTCGCGCAGAACGTCATCCATGCCCTTTGCGCCCTCCGTAAGAGCGCGAATCCGAAGGTCGAAATAGAACCCAACCACGCTTCCCTTGAGATAGTAACTCAGCCCCCCAAATCCAAAACTGCCTCCCTCCCATGCTTTACGGCTCGCCTCTTCCAGAGTTACGGTTTTACGGGCAGGAGTGGAGTTTAGTTGTTGGATGCGCCCTGCCATGTCGCGCAGAAACCAGTCTTGCGGAAACGCATTTGCCCGTGCCAGCAGTAGTTGCGCGTAGTAGTCGGTTACACCCTCCGCAAACCATACGTTAGGGCTACGCACCTCTTTGGTGTAGTCGAAGGGACCCAACTGTTCGGGGTGAATATACTTTACATCCCACGCATGGAAAAACTCGTGCGAAACCAGCGGAAACATTCCCTCGTCCCCGCCCCCACCAATCGCGCCAAAGACATGAATAGTGGTGGAGTTCCTATGCTCCAAGCCACCCCCAAAGCCCCCGCCCCCGCAGTGAAACAGAAACACATATCGCTTAAAGGGGAACCTACCGAGTATCTTCTCTGCCTCTAGGGCGACGGTGGTGAGGTTTTTCTGGAACTGAGGAGTGTTTACCTTGTGGTCTCCTACCAGCACACACTGGAAGGGAGTACGCGACACGGTGAAATGGAAGGTATCGAACTTACCGAACTGAATGGGGCAGTCGATAAACTGGTCGTAGTTCTCGGCTTGAAAAGAGAAGGTAGAGGGGCTTTTTGCGCGTTGGGAGGCGGTATCTAACCCTGTAGCCACCTGCCAACCGGTAGGTAGTGACATGGTAAGGGAGATTTTTGCCTCTTTGTACTCTGCGGGGTAGAGGAAGGCAGAGGCACCATTGATGTAGCCCGTATTGGGTAGTAGGCTAGAGCCGAAAAATCCGTACCCGCTATCGTCTGCGGTAAGGTCGTACTCCACGTTCAGGCTAGAGACGTGATTGGGGTTGCTCACCTCCCACCTACGGGGTGTGGGATGGGTAAGCGTGAGAGGGTTCTTCTTGTCGTCTTTTGCGCTGAGGTTCGCGATTTTCTTTTCGTAGTGAAGTATCTGGTAGTAGCCAGGAGTCCATGCGGGAATCTCGAAGGCAGTTTTGTCGGCAGGAGGGGCGGTGAGTTTGAGTTGGATGTGCAGGGTCTTCTGCGCGAGGTTGCCAATCTCTACATGGTACTGTAATTGCGGGGAGGTCGCAGAGGCGAATGCCGCGCTTGTAAGAAGAAGGGCAACCCCTATCCAGAGGCTTTTTAGCAGGGAACGTCGGTACATAGTGCGTACAGTCCTAATCAAAAGGTAGTTGCCCCTTAGTTTCGCGATATGCTCTCGAATCTCCTACCCCAAAAGGAAAGCCCCCGCTTCCTTGTAATGAGGTGAGCAGGGGCAACGTAGAAGCAAAGGCTGAACCTACCTACTTAACGGTGAGAGTGTTGCCGGAAGCAGTATACTTGAGGTAGTAAGTATCTCCATCAAAACTAACCTTAATGGGATGCTTACCTACACTCATGGTACTCGGTATCATGTAACTTAGGCTGGCGGCTCCAGTTGCGTCCGTCGTCGCCGTTCCCACATCTACCCCATCTATCTGGAACTTGAGTACCTTCCCATTGAGTGCTTTGCTATCGGTGGTACGCAACAGGTTTGCGAGGAGAGTGACCGTACTCCCCTGCTTCCCACTACTGTTGTTGGTACTGATTTTCGTAGGAGACTGGCTTACCGTAAGGTTGACACTCTTGGTAGACTTGGAGTACTGACTATCTCCTGCAAAGTCGGCTTTCAGGGCGAACTTACCCACTCCCAAACTCTCCTCTATCTTATAAGAGACGGTGGCTTGCCCATTTGCATCTGTTACCGGAGTACCTATTTGAGTTCCTACAAGGGTAAAGAGAACACCTCTCCCTACGATACCTGCCTTATCTGTGCTACGCTTGAGTATCGCACTTAGGCTCTTGGTTTCCCCGATACGTGCAGGTATATCGTTTAGAGAGAAAGCAGTGGTTGTTTTCAAGCAGGTGAGTTTTGCGGTTCCCGTTCCGGGGTTAGTACCTGCATCTCCTGCATACTCCACAGTGAGAGTGTGGTCGCCAACAGCAACAGCATCGGAAAGGGTATAAGCGAAGGCAGAGGTTCCCGTACCATCGGTGCTGAGTGTACCGATACTCGTTCCATCTATCTTGAAGGTGAGTGGGCGGTTGGTAAGCATCGAACCATCGACAACACGTTGGAGAGTGGCAGTCAGGTTTTGGCTCTCTCCATAGTGCAAAGTGGCAGAGGCTATTTTCAGAATAACATCGGCTTTGGTGAGGGTGAGAGTTGTTGTTACGAAGGAAGGTCTGTTGTTTCCATCTCCCTCAAAACTCACTTTAAGGGTGTGGTCTCCTGCACTCAGGTTGGAAGCATCTATCTGTAGTACAGCATTCCCACCCCCTAGAATGGTATAGGCAGTTCCTTGTTTAATTCCATCTAGGGTGAAGGTAAGAGGTTTTGCACAGAGGGGGTATCCATCTATTTTACGTGTGAGGATAGCATTCAAGGAGACTTTACTACTCACTATTTGAGTAGAAGGAGCAGTTGCCGCTACCGTATCTGCTTTTCCAGAGACATTAGTCATTCTTAATTTGGTGACAAAGGCATCAATGTTACCCTTGAATATCGTCTGAAATGCCCCCTTTGTAACAGGAATGTCACTAGAGTAAGTGTAGCCTGTGATATAGGCTTTCTCCGCTCCATCTACCGCAATGAACTTTCCATAAAAATTCGCAGTGCCCCCCAAGTAGGTAGAGTTAAGAAGGTATTTGCCATTACTACTCAACTTAGTTACAAAACGCCCTCCAGTAGACTTAGGTTGGAATGCCCCTAATGTAGTGGGGAAGTCGGTAGACCATGTACTTCCCGTGACGTAGGCACTTCCTGTACGGTCTACGGCAATACCTACACACCAGCTGTCGTAATTACTTCCCCCAAGGTAAGTGCTGTAGACTAGAGCAGAGCCATCGGCATTTAACTTAGATACAAAGCCATCCAACCTATGAAGCCCATACTCGGTTTGAAATGCCCCAGATGTTACTGGAAAGTCGCTAGAAGTGGTGCCTCCTGCTATGTAAGCACTCCCTGTACTATCTACGGCAATGCAAAAAGCCCAGTCATAAGGAGACTCTCCCAGAGAGGTAGTCCCTCCCAGATAAGTACTGTAGACTAGAGCAGAGCCATCGGCATTTAACTTAGATACAAAGCCATGAGGTGAACTAACCCCACCACTCGCAACACGAGTTTGAAATGCCCCAGATGTTACCGGAAAGTCGCTAGAGTAAGTATATCCAGTGATGTAGGCACTCCCTTTATTGTCGATGGCTATGCCATACCCCGCATCATCACTGCTTCCTCCCAAGTAGGTGGAGTAGATTAGAGCAGAGCCATTGGCATTTAACTTAGATACAAAGCCATGAGGTGAACTAATCCCACCACTCGCAACATGAGTTTGAAATGCCCCGGATGTTACCGGAAAGTCGTCGGAATGGGTCTGTCCAACAACATAAGCATTATTAGCACTATCTACCGCGATACTATAAGCATAATCATACCAACTTCCTCCCAAGTAGGTAGAGTAAACAAGAGAAGAACCATCGGCACTTAACTTGGAAACAAAGATTTCACTGCTGCCAGCGGATTTGACTTGGAAAGCACCTGTCGTAGTTGGAAAGTCAGTAGAAATAGTGCAACCTGTAACATAGGCACAGCCCGCACTATCTACGGCAATGGTATAATCCATATACTCCGAATCTTTCCCTCCCAAGTAGGTAGAGTAAACAAGAGAAGAGCCGTCGGCACTCAACTTGGAAACAAAGGCATCAACGTCACCAGCGGATTTGGCTTGAAAAGCACCTGTCGTAGTTGGAAAGTCAGTAGTATAGGTGGAACCTGTAACATAGGCACACCCCGCACTATCTACTGCGATACTATAACCGTAATCATAATCTTTTCCTCCCAAGTAGGTGCTGTAGATGAGTTCGGGGTCGATAACGAGCGGCTTGGTGGTGTCGTAACTCCCTACCGCAAACGCGACCTCCTTGCCTTTCAGAACATACTTCGCCGAGACTGGAACCCGCTTCCCCCCCAACTCCTGATAGGCTACCGGTGCGTGCCACTCAAGACTACCGTTCCCCATATCCAAAGACAACGTACCTCCCTTAGAAGAGGTGACACGTTTCGCACCTG
>OMJJ01000332.1 GCA_900299305.1 bacterium
AAAACGAGATGAAAGACGCGCTTCCCCCTGATTTCGAGATGTCGTGCTTCGCGGTTCCTCCTGTGGACGGTGGTAAAGGCGACCAACGTGCTATCTATGCGGGGGGCGCAGAGAACTTTTTTGTATTCAGCCAAGCGAAGCACCCCAAAGAGGCATCCGACTTCCTCAAGTTTATGTTGAGTAAGGAGAGCGCACAGGCATATACCGAACGCCTTGATACACTCTCTCCCGTCATCGATTCGTATAAGGGGGTAAAAGTCTCTAGTGCGTTGCAAGGCGCGATAGGGATAATGGAAGGGCGTTCGCGTATCTTCTCCGAGCGGCTAGGTCTATACCCCGAACTTGGCAGAACCGAGATGTCGGATGCGCTAGGGGCGTTGCTACGGGGCGAGATAGACCCCAATAAGTTCGCCCAACGCCTAGAGAACACCGCCGAGAAGATTCGTAACAACCCCGACATCTATAAACCGCCCGCCAAAGGGGTACCGGAATAACACGTTTTACGCAAACAGAGAGGTTTCGAGAATGAAAATAACCGATGTACGCGCCGTTCGTATCGCGTTTCCCAAAACCGAACCGACGGCTCAACCCACCCGTAAGGGCTGGACACACACCGCCGAAGTTGCCAACCCCATGTCGCGTTACCCGCAGTATAAGCGACACCGTAGCCTTTGGTTGCCCAAATGGGGCGAAGTGTGGTGTCAGGTTACGCTAGAGGATGGCACGATTGGGCTGGGGCAGACGGGGAACGGCAGGGCAGTTGCGGCGGTTATCGACGACCACCTTGCGCCCCTGCTAGTAGGCGAAAACATCATGGCGCACGAACGTATCGCCGATATGATGGTTCGCATGACGAAACCTTACGGCTCTACAGGGCTGTCCTCCTACGCGGTCAGTGCGATAGACCTCGCCTTGTGGGATGCGCGTGGGAAGATGCTCCAGAAACCAGCGTATGAACTTATTGGTGGGCTACAAAAAGAGCGGATTCTCTGTTACGCTACCGGCAACGATGTAGACTGGTACAAGGAACTCGGCTTTCGGGCGTTCAAACTGGCTTGCCCCTACGGACCTGCCGATGGGCTGGAGGGTATTCAGAAAAACGCGGACTTTGTAGGGCAGGCACGGCAAACCATAGGGGACGACTGCGAACTGATGCTCGACTGCTGGATGGCGTTCGATGTGGAGTATACGGTGCGCTTGGCAGAGGCTCTGCGCCCCTATCAGTTGAAATGGATGGAGGAGTGCCTAATACCGGAAGATGTGGACGGGCATATCTTGCTACGAGAACGCCTCCCTTGGCAGACACTCGCAACGGGGGAGCACTGGTATACCCATGTCCCGTTTCAGTGGGCGGTAGCGCACCATGTGGCGGATATTCTTCAGCCGGACATCAACTGGTGTGGGGGTGCAACCACCTGCCGCCGTATCGCAGATATTGCCGACGCGGGGGGCGTGAGCGTTATTCTTCATGCGGGGGGCAATACGGTTTTTGGTCAGCACTTCAGTTTTGCCACTCCGTGCGTCCCTTGGTGTGAGTTCTTTGTCGCGTCGGAACCGGGTATACCTTTGGAGCAGGGCTGGCGGTATCCGGGGCAGTCGTTACCCAAAGAGGGCTATATCGAACCCAACCCCGCACCGGGCTTTGGGTTAGAGGTGAGCGAAGAGTGGATACAACCCTATTGGAATAGTTAAGGAGAGGCTATGTCTGTTGTGGTCTGTTTGGGAGAGGCGTTAATAGATTTCGTGTCGATGGAGAGCGGGGTCACGGTAGGCGATTCGCCGGGCTTTGTACGTGCGCCCGGAGGTGCTCCCGCCAATGTTGCGGTGGGAGTAGCACGCTTGGGGCAAACCAGTGCGTTTTTGGGTAAGGTGGGTGACGACCCCTTCGGTCACTTTTTGGCGGATACGTTTGCAGGGGCAGGGGTAGACACGGGAGGAGTGGTCTTCTCGAAAACAGAGCGCACGGGTCTTGCTTTTGTGTCGTTAGCCGCCAACGGAGAGCGCGACTTCTGCTTTTTCCGCAACCCTAGTGCCGACATGACCTATCTACCCTCCGAACTGGATACCGAGAGAATATCTGCTTGTACGATTTTTCACTATGGCTCTATCACCTTGATTGACGAACCCGCCCGAACGACCACGCTCACCGCCGTTCAACAGGCAAAAGCGCAGGGTAAACTCATCTCCTACGACCCCAATCTGCGCCCTCCCCTATGGAGTAGCCTCGATGTAGCACGGAAAACCATTTTGGAGACCATTCCCCTTGCGGACATGGTGAAGGTGAGCGAAGAGGAGTTGGGCTTTGTGCTATTAGGCAACAGCCCCGATAAGGCACTTACTTCGGAAGAGGTAGAGGCGTGTGGTGCAGAGTTTATGGGGCGATTCACCCCTGTTTCTTTACTTTGTGTAACGCGAGGAGCGAAAGGGTGCGCGTGGTGGACACGAAACGGGGATAGCGGTTCTGCGGCAGGACTCCCCGTTACCGCAGTAGACACCACAGGCGCAGGAGACGGCTTCATTGCGGCGGTGATGGTGGGGCTTTTAGAGCGTAACGTAACGACTGCGGAGGCGATTTTCGCGCTTCCCCAAGAGATGTTAGCGGAGATATTCTCGTTTGCAAACGCGGTAGGGGCTTTAACCACAACCCGCAAAGGTGCGATTCCTGCCCTGCCCACACTGGCAGAGGTAGCCGCTTTTCGTAACGGTTAGCCTATGTCCATCACCCTACGATACGAAATCTCGCCTCCTCTCACCAATGAGGCACTGAACGCGCTATTTGCGGCGGCTTGGCAGAACCACACGCCTTACGATTTTCAGGTGCGACTGCGCTGTAGCCTGCTCTACGTGGCGGCACTCTCGCAAGAGCAGTTGGTCGGCTTTGTCAATGTGGCATGGGATGGTGGTATCCATGCGTTTTTGTTAGACACCACCGTACACCCCGATTTTCAACACAAGCAGATAGGAACCCAACTGGTTCGGATGGCGACATTGGCGGCAAAAGAGAGAGGGATAGAGTGGCTTCATGTCGATTATGAACCCCACCTTGAGGGCTTTTACCAGCGTTGCGGGTTTCGTCCAACTCATGCAGGACTACTTAGGCTTACAGAGGAGTAAACTTTTATGAATACAACACGGCGCGAACTTTTGGCACTGGGCGCAGGAACCACACTGGGGCTAAGTGCCAACCTACCTTTAGACGGGACTATGTCAGGTAGAACTCCCGCCCCAAAGCACCGCCCCCGCATTGCGGTACTGCTAACCCAGTATGCGGCGGGGAGTCATGGGGTCTGTTACTGTACCAAGTTTTTAGAGGGAAAACAGTTCGATGACCACTACGAACCGCCGTTGTGTGATGTCGCCTCCATTCACCTCATGGAGATAGCGCAGAACGATGTGGGAGTCGCGACGGCAAAGCGGCACAACGTAAAAATGTACCCCTCTATTGCGACGGCACTGTGTTGTGGTGGGAACACGTTGGCGGTGGACGGGGTAGCGATTATCGGAGAGCATGGGAGTTACCCTCTTAATGAGAGAGGACAACAACTCTACCCCCGCCGCGAGATGTTCGACCAAGTGGTGAA
>OMJJ01000333.1 GCA_900299305.1 bacterium
GAGGGCTAATCCGTAACCTCAACAAGCAAGCCTTTTGTTACTAGTGCATTCGCCTTTCCCCTTACGAAGGGGATAAGGTTGGATAGGGGTTCTCCCCACTACTTAGATGCACCTTTAGTGAGGAAGGTTCCTTACATTTACTTTCGTTACGAGGCGGGTACTCTGCGGACGTGCAGAGCGCGGGTCGTAGAGCCGCATATCCACCTTGATATTCATCTCTTCACGGGTCAGGTAGTCGCCTTTTACCACATCGCGGACGTTGTTCATCTGGAAGTTATAGTAGACCTCTATCGGGTCGGCGGCAAGGGAGGCATCCACGACACCGCTACTATTCGTCTTATTGACGGGCAGACTATTGGGTCCGTTGGTTGCGTTGGGGGCAGCCGCATCAGTTGTGTCGGGCTGGCTATTGAATTCGATGTACCCCAAGCGCACATTCGCAGGTGGGTTATTGTCGTCGATAGCGATGCTTCCATTGGTTGCCGTCCGTGCGTTCGGTACATCGTCGTAGAGTATTTTGTACTCGTTTAGCCCAATGACACCCGCCGTCGAAGAGACTCGCGTATACTGAATTCGGTGTCCGTAGTTTGGTCCCGGTCTCTGGTCAGGTCCATATACGCGCTCAGTTCCCGGAATAATCCGTACTCTGGCATACTGGCTAGGTGCAGAAGGAGTCGGGTCGAAGCGAGACGGGTTTGCCAGCGTTCGTAGCGGTGAAGCCGCAGAAGCAGGGTTTAGTGCCACCCCATTCCAAAGTCCGGTAGGTAGCACATCGAGACGTGCATACCGTTTTCCCACAGGGCTACTCATTCCATTGTTCACATCTACGGGGCTATAGTAGGAGGCGAGAGGCTTCCCTGCCGCGTCGTGAACCAGTACCCCCGCAGAGAATCCGAAGTTCAAGAGTCCTGTTTTGGGTTCCACTGAGAAAGCGACTTCCGGATTTGCATTTTGCCACGCGCCCGTTACGGGGTCGGGGTTCGGACCGACATCCGGTAGCCCACTCGGATTCAGGGGTGGGTCGTTGCCCGGCGCAACCGATATACGTACAATCTTGCTAGGCGAGACCAGCTGATAGTAGTTCAAGTTGCCGTTACCATCGGGTTGGAGCGCGTCGGCTTGCTTACTTAGGTACTCACCGATTCCCCCATCCTGTCGTATGGGGCGATAGACCTGCACCAAGAACGGGTTTGACCAGTAGGCGTGTTCGGGGCTAAAAGTAACTGCCGCACTGTTCAGCGATTCGTTGCCAGCACTGTCGATGGTTCCGGGAACCATCGGGTCGTTCTGAACGTGCGCGGGTTCAAACGAGATAAGCGCACCCAGTCCGCTCGGTAGCCCAGTGGTAGCATCGTAGAGGATGCTACGAGTATTGACATCCCTATCCACCGTAATAAGGTCTGCTTTCGCCGTATTGATAAGCGCATTCGAGACCGCTTTCCAGTTCTCCCACACCTCTACCAAGCCGTCGCCGTTTATATCTTTCCAGCCGGGCATTGCCCATTTGGTATTGCCGTCGCCCCCCGCAAGCGAGTTATCGTAGAAGAAGTTCGGGTCGTGCAGTTCCAGCGCGTCCGTCTTCGAGTCCGTTACGTTTCCGTTACCGTCTTTGGTATGGAACAGCCCCAAGTTCGGGACGTATTTCGTAGCATCGTCGGGGTCGGGAATGTAGGCGGCAACCTCGGCACGGTAGAGCGTAGCGCGATTGTCCCAAGCCGCAAGCGGGTTCTCGAACAGGTTACTGTAGGGCGTGTAGCGCGATACACCGCTCGACATGGTTCCAGGTGTGCCGTTGGTATGCTTACCAGAGATGTTGTCGGGAATCGAGCGGTTGTCCATCAAGCCAACAAAGTAGCGTACCAGCGACCTACCGGGAGAGAGCGGCAACGCAAAGTTGCTTCCCGTACTGCCCGGTGCATAGACGGGAGTGTTGGTAGTAGGGTCGATGGGAGTTCCGCCGGGCTGTTGGTCGAACTGACGCGCAGGTGTAACCGCCTCTAGCATCGCGAAGGTGGTCGGAGCCGGTTGCGGAGTTCCTAGTTCGTTCGTTACCCACAGGTTAATGGGCGTAGAGGCGTTATCGTACACAAAGACCGCGTTCGAGAGAAGGGTCTCTACCTGCTTGGTAATATCACGTGCGTACTGTTGGGTCTCAATCTGCGTACCAGAGCGGCTCGTTAGGTTGAACGAATCGAAGAGCGGCTTAAATATCAAGGTAAACAGCACCGTAGTCAGAGCGATAACTACGAGGAGTTCCACCAGAGTAAACCCGCGTCTGGTGCGCGTAGAGGTTGGCGTTATTATGTTAGGCGTGATGGCTCTCATGGCTACTCCCCGCTTATCTACTGTTATTCTTCGTTATCAACGTATCCGAATCGACACGTCTCCATCGGTGCAAAATGACGTTGTTCCCTGCCGCGTCTTTGGAGGCAGTGGAGCTATCCAACCACAGCACCCGCGACTTGAGCGACGCGCCCTGCACATTGGCAACCGCTTGCCCCGACTCCTCCGTCGAGAACGCCCACGCCTCACTTACTGCCTCTGGATGCTGGTCGCGAATGTCGATGAAGGGTAGCCCAAGTGTTGCATCAAAGGCGGTAGCATCGGGGCTGATACGATAGGTCTCACTATTGAAATGCTTTAGGCGAGAGGCACCAGACTGGTTTGTTACCACATGGTAGTCCCCAATCACCACGCTCTTACCCGCCTCTGAGCGCGGGAAGTAGATACGTAACGCATCCCCTACTCCACCTGTACCTGCAAAACAGAAGCCGCCCTCATTGCCCGATGCTATCAACTGCGCGACATCCGAAACCGGATTGTAGGTGGTATACGCCTTCTGTACCTGCATACCAAACTCTTTGGCGGCGCGGTAGTAGACGCGCACATTCGCGAGTTGGAATCCTCTCGTCTTCACAAAATCGTCGTCGAAGCGTATTGTGCCTTTACGAGCGTCCAGCGTGTAGCCCTTCCCTATCCCGATACCCTGCGTACAGGTTCCAGTAAAGGGTTGGAGCATCTCCCCTGTCGCACTGTTCACCATGATAACGGCAGGTGTGTCGTTCGAGGAGTCGCGGAACATACCGTTATAGCGGTTCTGGTCGTACAGAATGTCCCCCTGTGTCAGCACATTCGGAATAGAGAGTTTAATCTCGAACGGCGACGACTTGGGAATGGTTCTATCTTCCCGCAGAATGTGGTTATCGAAAGTGAGGTAGTCCGCATGAGCCACTAACGGCTGATTACCGCTTGCCGTGCTAACGGTGGTGGTTCGCGCCGACGGGTTGAAGACCAAAATCCCCGCGTTTCCATTATTGGAGAACTGCGAACTGAGCCACGCATACTCGTAGGGGTCGTTAGACCACTGCGGCGCAACCCCTGCACCCACAAAGGTAAGATGCTCTGCACTGTCGGTTCCCGTTGTTATCAGTCGGAACTGCCTACTCACCTCTTCGCTGTTGGCACGTAGCCCCAAGTTGGTATCGAAATCGGCGGGGAAAGGAACGCCCACGATTTGCGTATCCGTGTTGTCGGTAAAGAAGGAGTGCCACGTCGGTTTTGCGTTGTCGGCTTGTGCGGGGGGTACATCTTTAATGGTGTACTGCCCGTTCAGTACCGTTTTAGAGACCACTTTATTTGTTACGCTATCCACCACGTTATAGGCGTACTTCACCAAGAAGACACGTTGCCCCGTTCCGATACGTGGGAAAAACGCGATTTGCCGATGGTCGTAGTCGATAGCATACTGCGTATCGGTAGTTATCAGCGGTGTGGGGTCGGGTTGGTCGGGCGTAGGTAGCGAAGCCTGTATGTTTCGGGTTAACGCGCTCCCGTAGATTTTCACGGTGGAGGTGCGGTTCCCTGCACCATCGGTTCCGAACTCGTTATACACAGGTCCAAACTGAAGAAGGTAGGGCGCACCGTAAAGCCCCGTCGCGCTGTTGGGAGTTCCTATCGGAAGCCGCACCGATTCGCCTTTTATAAAACGAATACGGTTGATGTTCGAGTAGAAGTAGGGGTCGGCATCGTTGGGAATACCCGCAGGAAGAAAGCCTTGGCTATAGTCGGTAAGTTCATCCGGCAGAGGGCGGGTATCGGGAATGATGTTGCCGCTTGCATCACGATAAACGGCGTAGATACCTTGCGGAAGTTCGGGTAGGCTCTCCATATCGGCGCGTGCCTGTAGTGCCAACTCCTGCGCGGCGGTCTGGTCGCCAGTGCGCTGAATGGCTAAAAAGCCTCCCGGAAAGATTCGGGCTATCGCAAGTACCCCAATCAGCAGGATAACCATTGCGACGAGGGTCTCTACCAGCGTGAAACCTCTCTCTATTCTATTTTCGGAGCGACTTCGCAGTTTCATATCTTAATTTCGTTCCTCTCCTAGCCCGTTGCCGTCCGAGCGTCTTCCTCTTCTAAAACGGCACAGTACTGATAGGTTCGACTTCTACTTCTTTAAAAAAGTTCCCTTATGGTACAGAGCATTGCGCCCCATAAACTTGTGTTACGCAGTGCGAAAGGTTTTAGCCCTCATCACCAACCTCTTCTCCCAATACTGGGCGAAGAGGCGAATGCACTGTGTAGTAAGGAACTACCTTTTAGCACAGGTACACCTTTCTGCCAACCCAAACACCTAACGATACTCTCTTTCCCCCAAAGTTGGGGGAAAGATGTCCTGCAAGGACAGAATGAGGGCGGTTGCAGGTACACCCCATAATACAACGCTTTCGCCCTGCCCCTTAAAATAAGGAGTAGGGCTAGGCAAGTGGCTTATGGGTTGTTACAAACCCCACGGGCTTAGTGGTAGCCCAGCGGCAACTGCTCAAAGGCTTGGGCAGAGCTGATTTTCCGTGCCGTACCGTTCAACAGTATCGCAATCACGGTTCCCTGCCGGCTATAGGCGGAGTGGTGCGTTACGTAGGTCAGAATGGTCTTGTCTTGCGGCGGGTTCTTATACTTGAGTTGGGTAACACGCGGTCCGTCGCAAGTAAGCCCTACCTGCTTCGACCAGTCGGGCGAGTAGTGTAGTTCGTAAGCGACTAGCCCCGCCTCGTCCTTAACTATCTTACCATCGGGGGTTAGCATGGGACCAATATCTACACTATCCATCGTGTAGTACAGTTTCGCCAAGCCGTCGTAAGTCGAGTTGGGGAGTTCAGAATCGGTGGTAACAGGGCAAGGAAGCGGAGGAGTTCCCGGTGCGGGGGGAGCCACCCATTTCACCAGTTGACCGCCGTGCAGTACGCCATTACCATCTATGGTTCCACCTGCCCCCAAAGGAGAGTTGATGGGATAGTAGGCAACGGTGACACTCGTTTTGCTTACAGCGGGGTTGACCTGATTCAAGAAGACGTTGAGGTCTTTCACCTGCTCATGGAAGAGGTAGCCCCGAAACACAGAGGTATTGCTACTATCGGCATGAGTGCGAAACGCACCGTGTAGTTGATCCATAGGCACAGGCAACGCCCCACTGGTCACATCTCCAACCGTCATAGGGCGGAAGGGTGGGTTTACGGTAGCGTCTGCTACCTCCGCGTACCCGAAGAGGGCATTGGGGAAGTGTCCTTCGTCCTCATAGTACAGTCGCGCCCCCACATACGCAGAGTAGAGGTTCGACATGGTACTGCTCTGTCTTGCCTGTTCGCGCACCGTAGCCATTACCGGAAAGAGAATAGCGGCGAGTACCGCGATAATCGCGATAACCACGAGCAGTTCTGTAAGGGTAAAAGCACGTTTTAATCGGTTTTGTAATGGCTTTCGGGTCACCATACTCATATCTCCCATTTCATAAGGCGAGAAGCGCACCAGAGGCACGGTTCGCCGAGAACAGTTCTATTGTTGTAAGGACTAAGGGTTCAGAGGGCTTGTCCAGTGACTTGCAGGAACCGCGCTGGCTTTTCCGTTTAGTAGGAGTACCATATATTTATTGGAGCCGGCGTACCCTACATGGTGGTTACACCACGTGATAACGGTTTTGTCTTGCGGTGGGTCGGGATACTTCAACTGGTTGGAGGGGTCGTTAGGACCAGAGCCGCCCGTCCAGTCGAGGCTATAGTGTATCTCTTGGGTAACGGGTACGCCGTCGAAGTCTACTTTAGAGGTAGGCTTGCCGTTTGCGTCTAGTATCAGCCCCGTATCGTAGCTATCGAACTTGTAGTAGTAGGCGCGATTACCTATCGGAATATCGGTGGTGGAACAGCAGTTCTCTTTTACAAGAGACTGAAATAGCACCGGTCCCGCAAGCGGTACTCCCGCCGGATACCATGCTCGCCCTGCATCTTTGTAGGTCGCGTTGTTCAGTGCATCGGGGCAGTTGAACACCCCAAACTCTTTGATGTACTTCTGACTGGTGGTAAGCGGACGGTAGGTAATCAGGTCGAGGGAGATGGGGTGTCCCGCCCCTAGTTCTGTATGAAAAATCGGCTTGCCGTCTATACCTATGATGTCGCTCTGCACAAACCCAAGCAGGGCGGCGGGGAACTTGCCGTTATCTTCGCGGTACAACTTGGCAGCGATATAGAGTTCGTGCATATTGCTTAGGCAGTTTGTTTCGCGTACTTGAGCACGAACGCGCCCAAACACGGGGAAGATAATCGCCGCCAGCACCGCGATAATCGCGATGACGGTAAGCAGTTCGATGAGCGTAAAGCCCTTTTTGAGTTGTCTCGATGGTTTCATGAGACCCGCCTTATCTTTCATTCTGAATACACACAAAATTTGGCTACGAATAGGATACCTATTCTCTTTCGTATTTTGGACGACGTTTCGAGAAGAGTTGTTCCTTTTCGTGCCTTCTAAGTTAAATTCCTTAAAAAATACGAACGAATCAATCATGTTACTCAGTGCGAAAGGTTTTAGCCCTCATCACCAACCTCTTCTCCCAAGTTTGGGCGAAGAGGCGAATGCACTGTGTAGTAAGGAACTACCTTTTAGCACAGGTACACCTTACTGGTAACGAGTAAACCTTACAGCAGTGCCCTCCTTTCCCCAAACTTGGGGGCAAGGATGTCCGAAGGACAGGATGAGGGCTAACCCGCTGACTACAGCATGAGGTGAGCAATCCTCTAATCTCTAAATGATGCGACTGCCCTACTACATACTGCCCTCTTACCGCTTTCCTTGGTCAAGGTTGTAGATAGTACCCATCAGCGTCTTTTCCACGTTCGCAGAGCCTTGCTGAATAGACTGGAGAGCCATCGTAATCTCCTGTGCTTGTCCAGCGCGTCCTGCCTGCATCAGCATCGTGCGCGTCTTCTCCAGTTCGCTCAGTGCGCCCATGGCGGTCATCTGCTGGGTACGCACCCCCATCATGGTACGCTGTAGGTTCATGCTGGCTTGGGCTATCTCTAGTTCGGTCTGAACCATCGGGTTATAGTTCGACTGAATGAGCCCTCTATCCTGCGTAAATTGAAAAATACAGTCATATTGACCCTGTACGGGGCGATTATTTACAATATCGTCGTACAAAACCTCAATTTTTGCTATTCGGTACTCCCCTTGAGCGTGCTTTTCAAAGTCGAACTCCGCCAAAGCGGTACGAACGGTTCCCCGCTCTATATCGGGAATACTCACCTCTATCATGCGGTTTACAGTGGAGGGCTGTAAGCCGAATACTTGGCGGAAGTTCACCCACTTCGAGAGGTGAAAGCGCACACGCACATTCTTTGCCACAATCGACATCAGTTGCTGTAGCTCCGCTCGAAACACCTCTGGTATCAGGTCGGGGCGTTGGATGTAGTAGTAGTTACCGCCGGAACGTCGGGCGATACCCGCCATAAGCTCTTCGTTATACTCCTGCCCAAAGCCCAGTGCTGTTATTGCAATGCCCCTCTGCTTCTGCTCCGAAACCTGCTGAACAATCGAGTTGTAGTCCCGTAATCCGGAGGTCGGTTCGCCGTCGGTAAGCAGTAGGACGCGGTGAACATAGCCCTGCGCTTGCCCCATCACCGTAGAGACCTGAAGACACGCCGCCATCATCCCATCGTAGATATTAGTAGTGTTCCCCGCGTATATTCGGCGGATATGCTCCTTAACAAGAGGCTTATTTACCACTTTACGGGAGGGCATAAGCACATCTACGTTCTCTTCAAAAGTAACCAAAGAGAGAATATCATTCGGCTCTAACATATCTACGACGTGTTCACAAGCCCGTTTTACATACTCTAGCGGCTCACCTTCCATACTTCCAGAGCGATCTATGGCAAGACAGATGTTTAACGGGGCGCGTCTGCCCAACTCCTGCCCACCCGATTTCAAGGAGACAAGGGCATGATTGCGGGGAGAGCCTTGCCAGTAGGCGTACTTGTTTCCCGGCATCACCGAGACCTCTAGGGTCTGCATCCCCCCTACTCCCATCTGGGTACGCATGGGGTCTATGCCCATCTGAGTGCGCCCCATACCCATCTGGGTAGGGCTTCCACCGATAACGGTAGGCTGTAGCGCGGGGTTCTGTCCCCCCACCAGTTGTGTGCGGTCTTCCATTTTACTCTCTTCTCCTCACGTTAAGCCTCACACCGAAACTTAGTCTCGCCGATGATAATGATGTCGCCGGGAGCAAGCGTGTGCATAGCGATACGAATGTTATTTACAAAGGTTCCGTTTGATGAGTTGTTATCATAAAGCACGTAAGCCCCGTTCTCAAAGGCGATACGCGCATGGTTTCGAGAGACGCGGCTATCGTTGAC
>OMJJ01000334.1 GCA_900299305.1 bacterium
CAAGATACGGAACCGTATCTATGAGAGTGTGTTTGATTTGAGTTGGATAGAGTCTCAGATGCCGGACGCGGAGTTGCGGCGACAGCGAACAGCGACTCATCAAGGTCGGCTTCAGGTGGGGAGTGTTGCAAGCATCATTTTGCTGGTGATGGGAGGGTTGGTGTGGGCGGCACTGTATCAGGCACATCGTGCAGACCGCAATGCGCTCCGTGCGGAGGAGAAGGCAAGCGAGGCGACGCAGCTTCTCTATAGTTCCAACCTGAATCTGGTACAGGCGGCATGGGAGGCTTCGATTCCGAATATAGGACGGATGCGGGAACTGTTAGATGCGACCCGTCCACGGGAGGGGCAACCAGACCGACGTGGTTTTGAGTGGTACTACTGGTGGCGCCTTAGTCATCAAGAGTTGCTCACTCTCAAGGGACATACCAAGGCAATCAGGTCACTCTGCATCTCCTCAGATGGGAGGAGAATAGCCACTGGAAGTTATGACAAAACTGCGAAGATATGGGATGCTCTGACCGGAAAGGAACTACTCACTCTCAAGGGACATACCAAGGAAGTCGGTGGTGTCTGTTTCTCCCCGGATGGTAGGAAGATAGCGACAGGCAGTTGGGACAAAACTGCGAAGGTATGGGATGCTCTGACTGGTAAGGAACTGCTCACTCTAAGGGGACATACCAAAGATGTCGGGCCCATCTGTTTCTCTGCTGATGGAAGGAGGATAGTGACGGGAAATTCTGATACTACCGCGAAGGTATGGGATAGTGAGACAGGAAAGGAGTTACTCACTCTCAAAGGACATACGGATTATATCACCGCTGTCAGTATCTCCTTGGATGAGAGGAGGATAGTCACGGGGAGTATGGACTATACAGTCAAAGTATGGGTAACTGCTACACAAGCCGATGTTGCTAAATGGGAACAACAGGAGAGAGCGGAACTGGCACCCTTAAAGTGAGGCTCCAGCGGAAAGCCTTCTCCCGCGATTCATTACGATTGCGGGAATAGTTGCCCCCGCCTCTCTTCGCTTCATGGAAGGCGAATAGTAGCAAAGGGGTAGACTGCCGATTTCGAGGCACACTAGCCTATCTACAAAATATAAGCCCTTCTAATGTTTCCTTGCGGGAAAATTCATTTCCGTTTCACATCAAAAATAAGGTATGCTTTTTTATCTTTGGATATTTTGGGCGTAGTTTTGCCCCACCCTACAGAGGAGACAGAGCATCCGCTCTTCTCGGAGACAAGCGATGGCACAACAGACACAGCAGAACCCCCACTCCAAACGCCCCACCCTCGCAGAAGGACAACGCACCGATAACTGGCTTTTTGCCCCCGCGACCTTTTTCGTGGTGTTTGGGATGTTTGTGATTTGGGCGACGTTCCGCACCTTCCTAAACAACTATTTCTACGTCGAGAAGTATCACTACCTCTCGCCGTTCTACTCCCCTTGGATAAAGTTGCCCGATTCGTGGCAGGTGATGGGCTTGCACATCTCCCCCGCGCTTCTTATCCTCCCCTTCCCGCTCAGTTTCCGCCTTACCTGCTACTACTACCGCAAAGCCATCTACCGCTCGTTCCTTGCCGACCCCCTTGCGTGTGCGGTAAAGGAGCCTGCTCCCTTAGACAAGATGCGCTTTAAGAACTACGGTGGAGAGCGAGTACTGCCCTTTATTGTGATGAACTTTCACCGCTACGCCTTCTTTGCCGCGGTAATCTTCATTATTCTGCTCTGGAAAGACGCGCTAGAGGCGTGTACTGTAGCCACCGATTCGGGCATAAAACTCGGCTTTGGGCTAGGCAGTCTCATCTTCCTAACCAACGTCTCGCTACTCAGCCTCTACACCTTCTCTTGCCATTCGTGGCGGCACTTCATAGGGGGGAAAGTAGACTGCTACTCCTGCTCTGCCCTAAATAAAACGCGCTACGGGCTTTGGCAGAAGGTCAGTTTCCTCAATGAGAAGCACGGTACTTGGGCGATGATGAGCCTTGTCTCTGTAGGTGTCACCGATGTCTATGTCTACCTCGTATCGAGCGGCATAATCACCGACCTACGGTTCTTTAACTAGCGCAGAGGCAAAGGAGAGCGAACTCATGTTAGAATCTTACGACGTTTACGAATACGATGTGCTTATCGTGGGAGCAGGGGGCGCAGGACTACGCGCCGCTATCTCTGCACGAGAGGCAGGGTGTAGTGTGGGTGTGGTGTGCAAGTCTCTGCTAGGTAAAGCACACACCGTTATGGCGGAAGGAGGGGTCGCGGCGGCACTCGCCAATATGTCTGCCCCCGATGGAACCAAAGAGCCGGACGGTTGGGAAGTCCACTTTGTAGACACTATGAAGGGCGGCGCATTTCTAAACAACTGGCGCACTGTCGAAATCTTTACCAAAGAGGCTCCCGAACGGGTACTCGAACTAGAGCAGTACGGCGCGGTCTTCGATAGAACCCCCGAAGGGCGCATCGCACAACGCCCCTTTGGAGGACACAAGTACCGCCGTCTAAACCACGTTGGAGACCGTACCGGGCTAGAACTCATCCGTACCCTACAAGATAAAGCCGTTGGCGTAGGAATGAACACCCACATGGAGGTTACGCTTACGCGGCTTCTACTAGATGGTGGGCGGGTGATAGGCGCGTTTGGCTACTACCGCGAGACAGGGCGGTTTGTGGTGTTCAAGGCGAAAGCCGTTGTGCTGGCAACCGGGGGGTGGGGGCGTATGTACAAGTACACCTCGAACTCGTGGGAAGGCACTGGCGATGGGCTGATGATGGCTTACGAGGCGGGCGCGGAACTACTGGATATGGAGATGATTCAGTTCCACCCAACGGGGATGCTTTGGCCCCCCAGTATGCGAGGTATCCTCGTTACCGAAGGGGTACGTGGTGAGGGTGGGGTGCTGAAAAACAAGAACGGCGAACGCTTCATGTTTAACCCCGACTACACCCCCGAACTGTATAAAGGTCAGTTTGCAGAGGAACCCGAAGAGGGTAAGCGTTGGCTAGACGACAAAAAGAACAACCGTCGTCCCCCCGAACTGCTTCCCCGCGACGTGGTATCCCGTGCTATCTA
>OMJJ01000335.1 GCA_900299305.1 bacterium
AGCATAGCGACATCCTCACTCGTTCCCGGTGAGTGAAAAACCTGCGCCTTTAGCCCCAACGCCTCTACACGCTCCAAACCGGGCGCACCTCGCGCATCCCCTTTCGAGTAGCCGTGTACAATCAATTCCGCACCGCATCGCAACGCCGCATCGCTCACGCTATCCATGTCCCCTAATATCATATCGGGGCGAATTTTTGCCTCTAGGAGTGCATCTGCCCCTCCATCTACCGCAAGCAGAACGGGGCGCACATCGTTTAGGTAGTCGCGAAGCATGGCGAGGTCTTCTTTGTAGGTCTCGCCACGCACCACAATCAGCACATGACGGTTCGCAAAGGAGGTCTTTATAGGAGGGAGTTCGATGGGGTCGAAAAGAAGAGACTGCTCTTGATTCAGGTACTCTAGGGTGTTACGGGCAAACAAATCCAGTTCGCGGTTCAGGTTGTTCTGCGCGGTACGCAGTTGTGCTGAAAGGCTCTCCTCCGAAACCGGTTGCCCCTCCACACAAAAACCGTCCTCCCACTTGAGGCAGTTCCCATCAAAGTAGGCGAAACTACCGTCTGCAATCCGATAAAACGCCTCTTCTCCAATCCCGTCTATCAGGGGAATACCCGCCTCCAAAAGCAAGGAGGGACCTCGATTGGGGTATCTGCCAGAGACGCTCTCGACGGCATTAAATACCGCCTTCACCTCGGCATCAATAAGAGCGCGAGCCGCCGTCGTATCAAGGTCGGCATGATGAATGATAGCGATGTCACCAGCGTGTAGCCGCCGTACTAAGTTTTTGGTTCGTCTCTCTTTTAGCACCCGATGGCGCGTAGGAACAGCCATAGATTGCCTCACCCTATCACCGCTAAAAACTTCTCTTTAATAGAGATATAGTACCCCGAACTGCCCGTAAAGAGAGGGAAAGAAGGGCTTGGGGAGGGCAAAAACTACCTGTTTTGCCAAAATGAGGTACAATAGAGTTACGCGAAGCCCGAAAGGAACGTTTCACAGATTCATGGCTACCAGCGACACCATACTTATCGGTGGCTTGGAGTTCTACGCCTATCACGGTGCTTCGGACGAAGAACAGACGATAGGGCATCGGTATCGGGTAGAGGTGAAACTGCACGTAGATACCCACAAAGCGGGGCTTTCGGACAACCTAAACGACACCGTGAACTATGCAGAGGTCGCGCTCTGCATCCAAGAGGTAGCACAGTCGAGCCAACATCGGCTACTAGAGAGCCTTGCAGAGCGTATCGTAAGTGTGCTACTAGAGCAGTTCCAACGTGTTGAGGCGGTAACGCTAAAAATTGAGAAACGCCTTCCCCCCTTTCCTGCTATTGTGGAGTCGGTAGGCGTAGAGATTTACCGAACGCGGTAATACAGGGCTACTCGTAGCCTTTGTGCGATGTATCAATCCACCTTATAGGGCGATGTCAACATCCCCGTCCTGCTCTCTTACTGCATAAGACACCCTCACGGTGCTAGAGAGTTCGGACTGCTCGCCCCGGAGAACACAATCCATGTTACAACAACCCCTCCCCATGGAGATTACTCGGCTCACGCCGGAAGAGACCGCAGACCATCTTCAGCGCGTTCGCCGCTGTCTTGGTGAACAGGTCACTATTCTAGGGCATCACTACCAGCGCGATGAGATTATCCGTTGGGCAGATTTTCGCGGTGACAGCCTCAAACTCTCCCAACTCGCCGCCCAGCACCCCGAATCGAAGTACATTGTCTTCTGCGGCGTACACTTTATGGCAGAATCCGCCGACGTACTCACTACTAACGAGCAGACCGTTATTCTTCCTAACATGAGCGCAGGATGCTCTATGGCAGATATGGCGAACATCCGTCAGGTAGAGGCGGCTTGGGAGGACATGGCAACCGCTACCGACACCCGCAAAATCGTCCCTATCACCTACGTAAACTCTACTGCCGCCATAAAAGCCTTTGTGGGACGCAACGGCGGGGCGTGTTGCACCTCCTCCAACGCAAAGCAAGTAATCGAGTGGGCATTGGAGCGGGGAGACAAACTTTTCTTTCTGCCTGACCAGCACTTAGGGCGCAACACCAGCACCGCTTTAGGACTAGACCCCGAAACCGATATGCTTCTCTGGAACCCACACCTTCCCTTCGGCGGAACTACCCCCGAAGCCTTGCGCGATAAGAAGGTCATCCTCTGGAAAGGACACTGCTCGGTACACGCCCGCTTTACCGTAGACCAGATTTTGGAGGCACGTCAGAAGCACCCCAACGTGCAGATAATCGTACACCCAGAGTGCTCGCTAGAGGTGGTGCAAGCCGCTGACAAGTACGGCTCTACAGAGCATATTCTCAAAGTGATACATGAGGCGGAAGCGGGAAGCGTTTGGGGGGTGGGTACAGAAATCAATCTTGTGAACCGTATGGCGCAAGAGAACCCCGACAAAACGATTTTCTGCCTCGACCCCATTGTCTGCCCCTGCTCTACCATGTACCGCGTTCACCCTCACTATCTGCTTTGGGTATTAGAGAATTTAGAACAAGGCAAAGTGGTCAATGCCGTCCGAGTAGCCCCAGAGATAGCGGCAGAGGCGCGTACCGCTCTGGAGAGAATGCTCACGATTTGCTAGGTTTGGAATCGTTATATAGGCGGCTAAGGAGGTTAAGCCGCCTCTTTTTTCTCTGCTCTTGAGCAAATTTCGCCCACCATTCGAGAGAGAGTAGTCAGGGGGTCGCCATTGTCCGAACGCTATACCGTCTCCATTCACGAAATGCCCACAGAAGAGCGTCCGCGTGAGCGACTCTGGAAGTACGGGGCAAACGCGCTCTCTACCGCAGAACTGCTCGCCATTCAACTGCGTATAGGAACCAAAGAGCGTTCTGCGCTAGGCTTGGCAGAGTTGATACTCAGCCAGTTTGGGGGATTACGCGGAGTTGCGGGGGCAGGACTGGAAGGTTTGAGCAAGGTAAAGGGAATTGGGCAGGTAAAAGCCATTGAAATCATGGCTTCGGTGGAGTTGGGAAAGCGATTGGCGGCACTCAGTCAGGAAGACCGCCCCACTATCTCCTCCCCACAAGATGTTGCCAACCTGCTTTTGCCAGAACTACGCGACGCAAAACAGGAGCATTTCAAGGCGTTGCTCATGGACACCAAAAACAGGGTGATGCGTGTTGTCACCGTTACGATTGGAACCCTCGACGGAAGCCTTGTCCATCCGCGGGAGGTGTTCAAAGAGGCGATTACCGCTAGTGCCGCCTCTATCATCGTAGCACACAACCACCCAAGCGGCGACCCTTCCCCCAGCCGAGAGGACAAAGCCGTCACCTTACGCCTTGTGGAGTGTGGTAAACTGCTCGGTATTGAGTTACTAGACCACATTATCGTTGGTGATAACCGCTATGTAAGTTTCAAAGAACGAGGGTTATTGGGCGTATGACCTTTGACCAGTCGGGCTATCGTTGCCGATTTGAATGGGGGCGGCAGGGCGCAAAAAACGCGGCGAAGCGAGGCGACATTCTCGTTATTGTCGATGTTCTCAGGTTCTCCAGTACCGTTGTAACAGCACTACACTATGGGGCTACCCTGTTTCCCTGTGAAACCAAAGAAGAGCGGGATGCGATAGTAGCACAAAATAACCTCTCGAATGAGTACTCGCTCTCTCCACGTTCTGTTAGCGGGATTGAGGCAGGAACCCGTATCGCTTTGGCTTCCTTAAACGGTGCTATATGTACGAAGTACGGAAGTGAAGCCCCCTATCTTTTTGTGGGTGCGCTCCTAAACGCGGAGGCTGTTGGAGTAGCGGTGTCGAAACTCCTTCTGGAGACCCCGTATAACGTAACAGTCGTTGCGTGTGGAGAGCGGTGGACATCCCAAAACTGTGATGGAGAACTGCGCTTTGCCATCGAAGACTATCTAGGCGCAGGGGCAATACTGTCCTACCTCTCTTTTTCAAAGTCGCCGGAAGCACGGCTTTGTGAGTCCAGTTTTGTGCAAGCAAAGCAAGAACTAGAATTTTTGATTTCCGAATGTGGAAGTGGACGTGAACTTTGCGAGCGCGGCAGATGTGAGGACGTTTTTCATGTAGTTCAACTCAATTCGTATTCTGTTGTGCCAACCCTAAAAGCAGGTTGGTTTGTCCCCTATGAGTCTGTTTAGATATGAAGGAGCATCGAATGACGCGCAGTGCCGCACTACACGAAATTGATACCAGCGAACGAGCCGTACTCGTTCTTATAGAGCCAGAAGAGGCGATGCGCCCCTACGCCCTCGAAGAGTTGACCGCCCTTGCAGAGACCGCCGGGGCAGTAATCGCAGGAGATTTCTACCAAAGACGGCAACGCCCCGACCCTGCCTACTACATTGGACCGGGCAAAACGGAGGAACTCAGAGCGGGTATCCAAGACCTAAAAGCAGACCTCGTTATCGTAGATAGCGAACTCTCTCCCGTACAGGTTCGCAATCTGGAAGAGGCTCTTAAATGCCGCGTAATAGATAGAACCCAGCTAATACTCGACATCTTTGCCCAACGCGCCCGTACCCGTGAAGGAAGCCTACAGGTCGCACTCGCACAACTGACCTACCTGCTTCCACGCTTGGGCAACTTGTACACCAAGTTCGAGCGTCAGCAGGGAGGTATCGGGGTACGCGGTGGAGCCGGTGAAACCAAACTAGAGACAGACCGCCGTAAAGTTCGAGATACTATCAGTGACCTAGAGGCGCAGATTGCGGAGGTGCGGAACCAACGCCAACAGCAACGGGCGCAACGCCGTAAACTCCCCTTCCCCACCGCCGCCCTCGTGGGCTATACCAGCGCGGGGAAGTCTACTCTGCTAAACCGTCTTTCGGGTAGCGAAGTCTTTGCCGACCCGCAACTGTTTGCGACCCTCGACCCCACCACAAGGCGCGTCGCGCTGAACGATGGTTGGGCGATACTGCTCACCGATACCGTAGGGTTTATACGGAACCTGCCTACCGACCTCGTTGCGGCGTTCCGTGCTACCCTAGAGGAGACTGTTGAGGCAGATGTTCTCATTCATGTAGTGGATACCAGCCACCCGCATCGGGAGGTACAACAGGAGGCAGTTCTTAAAGTACTAGACGATTTGGGAGTGGAAGAGAAGCCCATCATCACGGTCTTCAATAAGTGCGACTTGGTAAAGGACCCTGTCTACCTCAACCTGCTAATGGAAGATACTCCGAACTCGGTATGCGTCTCTGCTCAAACTGGGGAGGGGATGCGTGCGCTCTCTCAACGGGTAGTCGATACCCTGAAAGGGCTACTGCAAGAGGTTATCGCCGTCGTACCCTACAACCGTAACGACCTCGTAGCAAAATGCTATGAGCAGGGCAGAGTAGATAAAATAGACTATCAAGCGGAAGGCATCTACCTAGAGGCGCACGTAAGTCATGATATGGCGAGTAGGCTACAGCCCTACCGTACTACCGCGCTGTAACCCTTCGCCCCTCTTAGTTAAGGAGTGCCATGAACACAGACTACCTAGTACGCCCCTTTGAGGAAGCAGACCGCGCCTCCGTAAAAGGCTTGGGCATCCCTGTGGTCGATTGGTGGCACAACCAGGTACTGGGGGCATCTCTGCACCTCGTGGTAGTGCACAAACCCACAAGTGAAGTGGTCGCCGATTTGCAGATACGAGATAGAGGGGTTCCAGAGCCTTCGCGTTGTGAGGGACAGTGCCACCTTATTCTCCATGTTGCCCCCGCGCACCGTCGTCAGGGCGTAGGGGGGCAACTGTTCGACCTTGCTCACTCCTTCGCACAGACCAGAAACGCAACCACACTCTACGCCGCCTACCGCGAGACTCCCGATGCCCCCGCCGCCTCTTTCCTCTCAAAGCGCGGCTTTCAGGTGTTAGAACGCTTCTACCCCTCCTACCTCGACCTCGAAGCGTTCAACCCAAGCCGCTTTGAGGAGTGTATCCGCCGTGTAGAGGCGCAAGAAGTTCGCTTAACCACTTATGAAGCCTTTGGCGACACCCCTCTACACCGGTGCAACCTGTACGAACTAGAGCAGATAAGCCGTAAGTTTCAACCGTTTCGAGATGTACAGGGCTATATTCCTAAGCCTTATGAGGAGTGGGAGGAGGAGTTTTTGAAGCGGGACAGAAGCACGATTTTTATCGCACTCCCCCCCTCCGAAAAGTACATCGTGGGGGTCGTCACGGAGTTAGAGTGGTACTTTACAGGAACCCATCCGAACTGGTGTGGCAAGGGCATCGCGACAGCCCTCAAGGTACTCTGTATTCAAGAGGCAAAACGGCGTGGCTACAAGCGTATGGATACCGAAAACCATGAAGACAACGCCGCCATGCTTGCCGTAAACCGCAAACTCGGCTTCGTGTTCACTGCCCCAGAAGTCGCTTGTACACTTAAAATGAAATAGACATGGGCATATTCGTAAATATCGAAGGAGTTTGGAGGAAAGAGAATGAAACCATTACGGTTCGTGACATGGCTTCTTGCTTTTGCACTTTACGCAGTCCAGTGCTACACTCCATCTTACTGCCAGCAACAGATACCCCCAAAAGGAGGACAAACACCTCAAATCCGTCCCCCTGAGTATGCCCATCTGTCCGCCAAAGACTATGAACTGGTAAAGGGCGTAATCCTTGGTGATGCAAAAAGAGTGAAGTCCGCGCTTGAAAAGGGAGCGAACCCTAATCTTAAAGACGATATGCCTTTGGTTTTCAGGTCTGCCATGAATCACAACGTTAAGGTAACGCAGTTACTCCTTCGCTATGGTGCAGACCCTAATGCCTGTGAGCCTCTTGGCAGAAAGTCTACACTATTCGTGTCTTGTTGTCCTTCAAGCAAGTATTGGGATGAGGCTTATACAGTAGCAAAAAGCCTGTTAGATGCGGGGGCTAAAGTAAACGCCGCAGATAAGCTCGGATGGACTCCGTTAATGTGCGCCGTAGCCAGAGGCAATGTTCACATAGTGCAACTACTGCTTGCCCATAAAGCGGATAAGCGAATGCGCGATGCAAGCGGCAAAACAGCACTAGACCACGCTTTAGGCAAAACTTCGGATGCAAATCTCAAAGCAGGGCGCGAAGCGGCTTACAAGATTTTGAAGGAAGCGAACCCAGCCAAATTACACAAATAACCCACTACCAAAACCTGTTAGATAAGATGCTTAACTACAACACAGAAAGAAACCCACATGAAAGATACTCGCTATACCCAACTCGCCGAACTACTGGTACGCCATAGCCTCAACCTAGAGGCAGGGGGCAAGGTGCTGATAGAGGCGTTCGATATACCCACCGACTTCACCACCGAACTGATTCGTGTGGTAGCAGAGGCGGGAGGTCTGCCGATAGTTAGCACCTACCACGTTCCAGTTCAGCGTGCCGTTATCCGCCATGCCACCGAAGAGCAGATGAAGACTATAGGGGCGATAGAGCGTCAGCGTATGGAATCGGTGCAGTACTACATTGGGCTACGGGGAAGTTTTAACATCAGCGAGATGAGCG
>OMJJ01000336.1 GCA_900299305.1 bacterium
CCGCCCCCGCCGCCGCAACCGCCATGCTTGCCGGCAAACACTGCTTCTGCCAAAAGCCGCTTACACACAGCCTCTTCGAGGCGTATCGTCTGCGCGAAATTGCCATGAAGATGAAGGTCGCCACACAGATGGGTAATCAGGGAACCTCTGGTGACGGGCTACGGCGCGGTGCGGCACAACTACGTGCTGGCATCATCGGGAAAGTGCAGGAGATTCACGTCTGGACAAACCGCCCCATCTGGCCCCAAGGCGGTCCGCGCCCTGCCCCCAAAACCCCTCCCTCTTCTCTCGATTGGGACTTGTGGCTAGGTCCCGCAAAAGAGCGTCCCTATGGCGACGGCTATCACACCTTTGCATGGCGCGGCTGGTGGGACTTTGGAACAGGTGCGCTTGGTGATATGGGTTGCCACACCGTCAATATGCCCTTTATGGGCTTAGACCTACGCCATCCCCTCTCGGTAAAGGCGGAGAGCGGTGAGAACAACCACGACAGTTATCCCAAATGGTCGATTGTGGAGTATGAGTTCGGCGCAACCAAAGACCGCCCCGCCCTCAAGATGTTCTGGTATGACGGCGGTAAAATGCCCTCCAAAGACATCTTGAAAGTGGAGAACCCCAACGATAGCGGCTGTCTGATTATCGGCGACAAAGGCGTTATCTACAACCCCAACGACTACGGGCAGGACGGGCGCGTTATCTCTGGTGGGGTAGAGATTGGCGAAGTTCAGTTCCCGCACTCTCCCGGACACATGAACGAGTACGCTCGTGCCATTAAGGGCGGTGAACCCGCCATGTCCAACTTCCCCGACTACGCTGTACCCCTTACCGAGACGATTATTCTGGGTAACCTGGCAGTGTGGGCAGGTGGCAAGAAAGTGGAGTGGGATTCCAAAAAGTTCCGAGCGAAAAACGCTCCCGAACTAGAGTCCATGATTCGCCCGACCTACCGCAAAGGGTACTCGTTGGGCTAGTTAAGTGCGTTCTTTGTGAGGAGAGGGTACATTCTGCCCTCTCCTCTATCACTATGTGAAAGCCTAACCCCGTGCAGTCTTTAGTACACAGTGTTACAACCCTCACCTATCGACTGGTAGCGGGTAAGCCTAACTTGGAGCCGTTGATTGTCCTGCAACAACGTACTTTGGCTTGGCACGAGTACACGGTTACGTTTTCGATACTCGGTACAAGCCACGCCGTTAGCCTTGAGAGCAGGGACACAGACATTACGGAGATTCTGAGTTGCGCCGAACAGGCGGACAATGAAACCTCACTGTGGACGGCAAAAGTAAATTCTCCTGTAACTTACGAGGCGAATCTACGTAGTATCTATTGGCAAACTACGCTAACACCGTTTCCGCTAACACAGGAAGAGCAACTACTCGGAACGTTTGAGGAGACCCTCATACACGCCTTTCCCACCACCTCCCAAGTGACCCCCATCACCGCCATAGGGTGGAACTTAGGACAGAAACTCCATATTCAGACGATTCATACCTACCCGCAAGAGGGCTTGGGAGTACGCAGTGTTACCGTTGTGAGCAGAGAGGGTAAGCCTTGAAGCATACAGAACCTACCTTTCAAAACTGGGGCGAAGCGGTTCGGGCGGCGCAAGAAGCTCTCGACGCGAAGCATTACGACGACGCGAAGCACCATCTCCACACAGCACTACAGATGGGGGCGGACTCTACCCACGTTCGTAAACTACAGACCCTCGTTCGTATCGAAGAAGACCACCAAGATAAGGTGGAGCAACATAGCGGCTTCTTTGGCTTCTTTGTCGCAGTGGTATGCTATTTCATTCTCTCCTTCTTTTTACAACCGCAACACGGCATACTGCTCTGGGGAGTAGTTGCGTTAGGGCTGTTTCCTGCACTTATCGGTTGGCGCGTGGGCAAGTGGATGGGCTACGATAGCCCTGAAAAAGCACGATTTTGGAAAGCGGTACGCGCCGTAGGAGGTGCGGTCTGGTGTTATGCCTTTATGAATATGATATATGCACGAATGCAGTTCTCTATGAGTAGCGCGGGGGGAGATGTCACTTTCGTTTGGCTACTCGTTCCTCTTGTCTATGCAAGTATAGCGGGGTGCGTTGCGGGGGTGGTATGCGCCAAACTCTCTTGGCGGCAGGAGGGTAACTAGCCATGAGCCTATACGTAGAAGAGCGCAAAGATGGAAGTTATGCCTTCTTTATGGAGGGCGACCTCCAGTTCGACTCGCGGGATGAGGCTATCTACCACGAAAGCATGGCACTACCGGCTCTCTCCCTCTCGGAGAGTCTGCTTCCGGAAGGGATGCACATTCTTATCTGTGGAGGGGGCGATGGGTTGGTACTGCGTGAGTGTCTACGGTTCCCTAATGTGGCACGTGTAGACCTTGTAGACATCGACGAATCGGTGATAGAGTTGGGGCGCACCCACTTTGCGGAGAGTAACCAACACGCATTCGAGGATGCAAGGGTACACGTTACGATTGGTGATGCGTGGGATTTTCTGGATGCGACTTCCCTGTACGATGTGATTATCTGCGATTTCACCGTTCCGCGCCGCCCCGAAGAGACCCGTATCTTCACCCAAGAGTGGTATCAAAAACTCAAGGCGAGCCTTACCCCCAAGGGTATGCTTGCGCTCAATACTGTCTCCCCAGAACGAACCCCAGAGGCTTTCTACTGCCTAAAGCGAACCGTAAGAAGCACTGGACTCTATCCTGTGCCGTACCGTGTCTGTATCCCCTCTTTCCGTAATCAGGGGTACGGTACCTGGGGCTTCCTGCTTGCCTCCCCCCGCCCTATTGGTATCGCACACCTGCACCAGCTAAAATGCCCCGTTACTACTCAGCAAGCCGATATAGCAAACCTCTGGCGGGGAGCCTCTTTTACTCGCGAACAACGGCGTATAGAGGGGAAAGTTCCGATACACACCCTCGCAAACCCCACGCTTTTGCCCCTGATACTCAACCCGTCGATTGCCGCCCCAGAACCACTCCCAGAACCTACAGAAACAGAACCCTACTCGCTAGATGCGCTCATTCGGGCTATTCCGATACAACATGCCTACCACACCCACGAGATGATTGAGGCGGTTGCCGAGACGGTAGTGGGCAGTTTTCGTACCCTCGACATTCCGCGCTTTGTGGATGCGCTTTTGGAGCGGGCGGCACAACTCCCCAAAGACATTGTTGAGGAGTTAGAGCGGCTCAAAGAGTTTCTGCGCCTACACGTCACCCTACTAGAGACCTTTTGGAAGTGGTGTTCCCGCGTGTTCGCCCTGTTGGTGGTGATAATGACTTTGGCAAACATAGTCGCCCCCGATAACGCTTTTGGTAAAGGCTCTTTTGGACTAGGCAGGGCGAGTATTGGAAGGGGTTTCTCCTCTAGTTACTCCGTTCGGGGAACGAGCGGCAGTACCGGAACTCGTGGCTCTTTTGGTTTTGGTGGGCATGAAGCCACGGGGTCGTTTAGCGCACCTCCCGCACGCATTACCAGCACCGGCTTTCGGAACACCTACGGAAGAGGTGGCTCTACCGACATCTACGGCAATCCCTACCGCTCACGGGTGTTTACGTACCAAGAGCCGGATGTGTATGTTACGTATAACTACAACACGGTTTATACTGGTAGAGGCGGCGGTTCTCGTGCTGGTGCAGGGACAGGCTCTTCCCAATCAATGCGCGAATCAAAATCGCTGTTTGTTGCAGACGAAGACCTTATGGTACTCGACAATGGGGACGTGGTGGTAACGCTTTCGGATACAGGGTATCTGCTCCTAAAGCAGGGACACGTCTACCTCATGCACCAGAAGCAGACTACCCCCATTATGGAGATGTATGCCGATAGCGAACTGTTTCTCCGTGTCTCAAACCAGTTGAAGGGGCAGGCGGTAGCAGTAAGAAACGAACGCGAAGCACATGAAAACTGGCTAGGCTGGACGAGTTGGACGAGCAACTTATTCCCCACTGTTGCGGCGGACAAGCGAGAGTACCAAAACCTGTTGGACTTGGAGGCGCGTTTAGCAAAAACCCTTCAAACACTCGGTAGCCCCCCCGAATCGAAGCCCATCCCCCTCGAACCCGGAACTATCGAACTGTTTACGGGGACGTTTTTGCTTCCCAACGGCTTGATAGCCCTTCGCAATGGTAACGGCACGTGGATCTATACAGACGGCAAGCAGTGGTATCCCGAAAAAGAGCAGAGCGGACAACAGCCCTGCCCACCTCCCCTCTCTTCTATGCTCAAGGAGGTTATCGCTAAACTGACCAAAGAGATAGAAGCAGATATTCAAGCCGACAAGAAGTACCTGCAAGACCTTGCACAAGAACGTGCCTCTATGGATGTGGATTTGATACAATATAATCAGTTGGGGCATACGCTCGGTATGGCGTATACCGTCGATTATGGAACAGAAGAGATTCCTGCCTATAGTGCCATTAGCCGTACCCAACAGGAGATAGATAACAGCAACTACGAGACGCGCCAAACCCTTGCGGAGATAGAAAAGTGGGAGCAAAACGTTACAAAACTCCGCGATTTCCGCTTCTGAGAGAGAAAGGCAACGCCCCGCAATGCCGCTAGAGATTCGGGTTTTGGGAGAAGAGTGGGATAGCCATTGGGATTCCCTCGTGCAGAACCGGGAGGAGTCCGGCTTTATGCAGTCTTCGGCGTGGGCGGGTTTTAAGCGTACCGAGGGCTTTGAGGTCGTGCGTTTAGGGCTGTTTGAGCAAGAGGAGTTGCAGGGTGGTGGTACGCTCTACTTCTACCCCGCAGAGACAGGTAGCGGTTTTCTTGTCTGCCCCGAAGGTCCGGTATTGGATTGGGACGACACCCCCAAGGCAAGGGAAGGGCTACGTAAAATTTTAGAGGTCGCCGAAGAGTTGGCAGAGAAGCAGGGTGCACTTGGTTTGCGTATCGAACCCCACCTTCCTAAACCCAAGCCTTCGGTACTACGGAACTGGACACGCTCCCCGCTAGACCTTACCCCCTGCCAAACGCTTATCATCGACCTTAGCGTATCGGATGCGGAGTTGCTGGCAAAGATGCGCCCCAAAGGACGCTACAACCTTAAAGTGGCTCTGCGGTATGGGGTACAGGTAACGACAACGAATGAGGTGTCGGCGGTATCAAGGTTCTACCCCCTGTTTCAGGAGACGGCAACCCGAAACGGATTTTTTGGC
>OMJJ01000337.1 GCA_900299305.1 bacterium
GCGGTGCGTCGTCCCGGTACCCTCATAACCACCTACTCGTATGACGCAATAGGTCGAGTGAGTACAGTGATGGACGCGAGTTCTCAGGTGAGTACCCGCTCTTACGATGCTAACAGCAACCTGCTGGGTATCCAGTATCCTGTGGGAACAGAGTGGGTAACTTACTCCTACGACACCCTGAACCGCTTGAAGTCGATGCAGGATAGTAATGCTATCACAACGAACACCTACTCGGTACGCGGTGAGTTGGTGACACAGGTAGATGCTGGGATTTACACCCTCTCGTATGCTTACGATGGCGTAGGGAACCGTACTCTGCTAGTTGACCCCGACAACGGAAGGACTACCTACACCTACGACGCGAACAACCGCCTCTCTACACAGAAAGACCCCGATGGGAATGTCTACACCTACCAATACGATGCCGTAAATCAGGTGACAACGTTCCTTATGGGGCTAGGAACCAAACGCCTGTTCCAGTACGATGTGACGGGGAACAGAACCACCCAGATAGACCAGTCGAGCGGTGGAGTTCCGTTTGGCACTCTGGTAGACACGTATGACGGAGTGGGTAATCGCACGAACCGGAACGAGAACAGCGTTTTGACGACATGGACTTATGACAGCACCTACCAGTTGCTTGCCCAGCAGACGGCGAACGCCTACTCTACCCAGACCTATGATGCGGCAGGGAATGTGTTGACGAAGTGGGAGCAGGGCAGTAACCCTATGACCTTCACTTATGATGTTCGGAACCGTATCGTGACGATGTTGCAGGGAGGGACTATCACGACCTACAGCTACGGCGGCACGGGTTATCTGAGAAGTGAGACGATACCAACGGGTGTCACGACTTATGTCTACACGAACTCGTTGTTGATGACAGGAGTGCGGTTTGCCGATGGAACTCGAAGTACCTATACTTACCGAGCCGATGGTAAGCGGAGAACGGCATTTGAGGCAGGAGGTAGCCTGACTACTTTTGTGTGGGACGGTGAAGACTACTTGGGTCAGTACTAGGAAGGGTTTCTGAGTGAGATAAGGAGTGTGTAGTATGGCAATGAAGGTACGATATACGGTGATGAACGGTCAGGTAGTGAGTGAGAACCGAGGGGGAGTGAAGCATGACTATCTCTCTGACCCTCTCGGTAACACAACGGCTCTGCTGGACAATACCGGAGCAAAGACGGACACCTTCACCTACTTTCCGTTTGGGAATGTAGCCAGCCGTACTGGAACGACTGCGACTCCGTTTCAGTGGGTAGGAGGGAGTGGGTACTACAGGGACAGTTCGAGTCGTAGCTATGTCCGTGCTAGAACCATGTACACCAGTACAGGAAGATGGGGAATGCAAGACCCCATTGGGTTTGATGCAGGAGACTACAACCTCTATAGGTATGTGGGGAATCGTATAACCACCTTGGGCGACCCGAGTGGCTTGGTATGTTTGAAGATTGGGGGGAGATGCTTTGACTTCTGGTCAAACGACTGTCAGAAACGTCCGGACTGTCCACAATACAAGGGTCCTAAGCCGCCTCCTAAAAGGCCTGGACCGCCAAAATATGTCCCAGCCCCACCTCCGTGGTCTCCTCCTATCGGTCCACCGAAAATCGGGCCTTTTCCATTCGCGCCAAATGTACCCCCTCCAAGCTCTGATCCTGCGAAGGGAGGGTGCTTGATGTTTTGTTATGCTTTTTTGTGTGTAGGTAAGCTTGCATATGTCTGTACTCCATTTTGCGATAAACTTTGTAACAAACAATGTGATACTCATAGTGTTGCGGAGGTTTGTCATAAAGAACTTAAAGGCGATAGGTGTAAGGAGTGTTGCGAGAAAATGTTGCCTAGCGGTGCGGCCCAAACATTTTGCTTTTTCGGTTGTAAAGAAGATTAGATGTCAGTGTGTGATTCGAGTTGAGATTTAGCAACGACATCAGCAGTATTGTCTATCTAACGCTATCAGGGATTTCGTCTGGATGCCCACCCATGAGATGGGGATGCAATCAGTAGCAGATTTCCTACCTCAAAGGAAAGCCCTGATTTGATTTTGTGTATTTTCATGTAATGAGTAGGAGATTCTTGCAGTGATAAGTGTTCACTTATTGAGTAACGTTCTAGCCATTTTGGCTGTGTTCGCCTCCCTGCCGAGAGCCCGTCACGACTGTTATGAGCAATATCTGCCTTCTATTGAACAACGGTACAAAGAACGAGTGATGTTGTTGCAACGCAATGACTTGAAAGGAGTTCAAGTCGCTTTAGCAAAGGATTTCTCCTACATGGACTCCGTTCAAGGCAATTATGCCAATAGCGGCAGAAATGGGTTTCTCAAGGCGATTTCTCTTCTACCGCCGCTTTTGAGAGAAGGATTTCGGCTTGATTACCACGTAGAAAAAATTGATATGCAAAAGGACGGCACTGCCATTGTCCATGTGAAAGTAGTTTTGACAGGTCCTCAAAAAAACGCCATAGCGTTTTTTCAAGATGCTTGGAAGCCTGAAATCGGCAAATGGTATCTGAAACGCTCCGCCTTTCTCTCTAGCCAGCTATTCATAAATGGAAAACTGAATAGAATCACCGCCGGATCACGCTCTTTCGATATCTCTCCTCTCGCTCGCTATCAAGGGGAGAAGCAACTCTCTAAAATGCTAAGAGATCGACCTAATATGCAACGTTTCATAAAAAAAGGTGACTTTATCTGGGAATGGTGCGTACGCCAGTTCGCTGGTGAAAGCGTAGGGGAGCCAATAGAATGGAATCCTGCTTCTCCCTCAAAGGGCGCAGAGTGTGATAGTCAGTATCCCGTTAACGGAGCGAAGGGGTTTATTCGCGTCAGCAAGGAAAGAGTCGATTCAGTTGCATTAGGAGCCGTTCTCACAGGGGAGGCACTGTGGGGCGATGCAGCGTATGAACTTAACAACATTGGCAACAGTCGTGAATTCAAAGAGTTAGATAGATTGGCGGCAGAACATAAGGTTGATAAGGATGTCTGGATTAAAGAGACCCTGCGCCTTGAACACGCAACACTGCTAAAGACCTATGCAGTCTATAAAACTGTTTTCGAGCCTGCCTTGCGTTCTCGGAACCAACATATAGATCCTCGTGTTAATGCCCGCTGGGGACTAGTAAACCCACGATTTGAATTATGGTGGGCAATGATGCAAAAAGATGGCAGGGCAATCGGCATATACAGAAAAGCGTACGAAGAATATTTTTCTAAAAGTCCGAAGTAGCATTGGGAGTTATCTGTTTGTCAAGCCATATTGGGAGGCGGGGCTTCCGCCGCCAGTTACTTCTCATTACTTCATATAGCCCTGACCAAATCCCTAGAAGTATCTTGGGAAGCAGTTTGGGGACACAAAGGAAATCCTGCAATCGCAACCTTAGCCATCTCCTACATAGTCCATGATGACACCTACTACCTCGCTCAGAGCATCCAGTCCTTCTCCTCGGCGGGACAGGTCTTTGTCTTCGTCAGTCGCGTCCCCTGGCACAACGTTGCTGGGAACTGGGAACACACCGCAGAACTCGCAAAGGAGGTGGGAGCCGAAGTCGTTCTTGGTGACTGGAACTCTGAACTCAGTCACCGACAGGTAGCACGAGACCACCTCCTCGAACAGGGCTACACACACGCCCTCATTCCTGACGGCGATGAAATCATTGAACCCCAACTCCTCGATAGCCTCGTTAAAATCGCGACCACTGAACTCGCCGAACGAGTCTACTGCCACTGGGACACCTACTGGATGTCACCTGAGTACGTCATTCGCCCTCGAGAAGCCTTCACTCCTCTTATCCTCTGTGACCTCAGACAAGCCGTTCCTGTCAACGGACGCAACTACGAGGGAGGTCGTCCACTCCTGCTCACTCCTCAACATGGACTGATACACCACCTCTCGTATGTCGGACCCGATACCCGTATCCAACGCAAAATCAGCACCTGGGGACACGCCCTCGAAGTGGTTCCGGAGTGGTATTCCAGAGTGTGGCTAGCATGGGAGCAAGACCACGCGCTCCCTAATCTCCATCCCACCCATCCCAACGCCTACGGCTTCGCAGAGCGCATTCCTGTCCCTGAACTCCTTCAGCCAACTCTCGAACGGTATCGTGAGTTGACGGGAAAGAGAGCCTGTCCCGCGCTGGAACTCCCCAAACGAGGGGCAAAGGTCTCCATTATCATTCCCCTCTATGGTGGAGAGGAGGACATTCAAGCCTGCTTGGAGAGTTTGCAAACCTGCAATGACCTACTCCATGAAGTCATTGTGGTGGATAACGCCTCTCCCGACAACGCTGCCCTCATCGCCAGCAAAGACAACGGAGTGACCCTGATACGCAATTCAGAGAACCTTGGCTTTGCCCGCGCCTGTAACCAAGGAGCGGAGCAAGCAAGCGGAGATGTCCTCCTCTTCCTCAACTCCGATACGATAGTTTCTCGGTATGGACTTGTGCGCCTTATTGAGACCCTCCTTCAGTCTGGCTCTGTTGGTGCGGCGGGTCCCTACTCCAACCATGTTGGACACTTCCAGAAGGTCGAGGTGACTTACACCTCCCTCACTACTCTTCCCCTTTTCGCAGAGGACTTTGCCTATCGTTCCGTCGAAGATGTGGAGACCGATATGTTGGTAGGGTTTTGTCTAGCGGTTCGACGGAGCGTTTGGGAGGAGGTAGGAGGGTTCGACGAACGGTTCGGCATCGGCACGTTTGAGGACAACGACCTCTGCTATCGGATACGAAGGGCGGGGTATCGTCTGCTCATCTCAGGGCGCAGTTTTGTCTATCATCGTGGTTCACAGACATTCGCTCGCCTTGAGACCGATATGCAGAGCCTGATGAATGTCAATGCCTCCCGTTTCCAACGCAAATGGCGGCTTGACCTAGAGAGCGGCTATGCTTCCCATCTCTCCGGCATGGCTCCCTCCCGCATCCATTTCGAGCCGGACAAGCACCCAGAGCGTCGCATTCGTCAGACGCTGGAACGAGTACGCCAAGCTCGTATCTCCCTCTGTATAATTGGTAAGAATGAGGAGCGGGTAGTGCGAGACTGCTTGGAGAGTGCGAAACCGTTCTTCTTCGAAATCATCTTTGTAGATACCGGCTCCTCAGATAGGACTGTGGAGATTGCTGAGGAGGTAGGAGCGAAAGTTTACCACTTCCCTTGGGTAGATAGTTTCTCTTTAGCACGCAATGAGAGCCTGAAGTATGCGACAGGGAACTGGATATTTTGGATGGACTGTGACGACACCCTCCCCTTCGAGAGCGGAGAGGCTCTGCTTCAGTGCGCTCTGAATGCACCTCCCAATGTGACTGCTTTTGTGGTTCCTGTGCAGTTTGTTGAGGAGGGAGTGGGGCAGGGAACCCGTGTGGATCATGTCAAACTGATTCGGCGTTCGCCTAACCTTGCCTTTGAAGGGCGTATTCACGAACAGATACTACCCTCTATTCGAGTGGCGGGAGGGGAGATTGTGCGGAGTAGTGCCTACGTCCTGCACTCTGGTTACGACTCCAGCCCAGAGGGACAAGCAAAGAAACGAGAGCGGGACATCAAGTTGCTGCACCTAGACATTGCCGAGCGTCCCGACCACCCTTTCGTCCTTTTCAATCTTGGAATGACCTATCACTACATGGGAGAGCATCCCCAAGCGATAGACTGGTTGCGAAAGTGCCTCTCTGCCTCCCCAGTAAACGATTCCCATGTGCGGAAGGCGTATGCGTTGCTGGCAGTCTCGCTTCGAGAAGTAGGGGAACGTGCGGAGGCATTACAGGTATTAGAAGAGGGGCTATCACAGATACCGGACGACCCCGAACTTCACTTCCATACAGGCATAATGCTCTCAGGGGAAGGGCGAAACAGGGAGGCGAAGGAACACTATCTCAAAACGCTCTCTTCGGACATCTCGTCTCACTTCTCTAGTGTGGATATGGGTATCCTCAGTTACAAGACTTTTCATAACTTAGGTGTTATCTGCATGGAGTTAGGGGACTACTCCGAAGCGCAGGTGTGGTGGCGTAAGGCACTGGACTCCTCACCTCACCCAGTGCCTATTGCTCTCCACTTGGGGCAGGTTGCATTGGAGCATTCGGATTTGGCGACAGCACGAGAGATGATGCAACGCGTGGAGGAGTTGGAGGGACGGTCGGAGGGTTGGGTGATTCTTCAGAAGGAGTATGGGAAGGCGATTGGTGGAGAGGAAGCCGCATTGCAACTGTTAGAGCGGTTGACGAATGCCTCTCCACAGTCCATTCCACCGCGTCTGGTCTATGCGCGAACGCTGTTGGAGATGGGGAGGATTCAGGAGGCGTTGCCCCACTTGCGTCAGTTGGACTTATGGAATGTACCGGAGGCGACCTACTTTTTGGGAGTGAACTCGATTAGGTGTGGGCGTTTTGAGGAGGCTTTGGCGTACATGGAGCGAGCCTCTCAACTCAATCCTCATCACAAGGAATCGCAAGAGCAGGCATCTCATCTCAGGCGAATGCTTTCCATTCAGCAACTGCCGGAGGCGATTCCTCTGGAAGATGCGTTAGAGTGTGTCGCAACCTATTTCTCGCTGGATGTTGAGGAGTTGAAGCGATATGTGGTGGAGGACACGATAGGCGGGTATAACCTTGCAGATGCAGGTTCTCCCAATCCTTTTTGGCACGGTGGTTGCGTGTGGGAGGTGGAGGGACAGGTGCTTTACGCGCTCGTTCGCGCCTTGAAGCCAAAGGTTATTGTAGAGATAGGTTCCCTGACAGGGTGTTCTACCTCTCACCTCGCGCTTGCTTGCGAGAGAAACGGCGAAGGCATAGTCTATGCGATTGATCCTGCACTCGACTTCTCTCGTGTGCCCGCCTCGTTATTGACGCGCATTATTCCAGTGAAGCAGGACGCTTTCACATGGGTTCCCCCTCTCGCTATAGATTTTCTATTTGAGGACGGAGCGCATACGAAAGGCTTCACGGGTTCTATTTTGCGTCGGCTGTTGCCTTATTGCTCTCGCCCCTCCGCCATTTTATGCCACGATGCGTACACGCCCCATCTGAGCGGGCATCTGTTTTCTGAGTTTGAGGAGGCTCTGGGAGGCGACGCTCAACGCATCCTCATCCACCCCTCGAACTGTGGTTTAGGATACTCTCTCTACGGTGATGCGCCTGATTAGAGAGTTTTGTGTGCCTATCGTCTTTATATCGTACTGCCAACCATAAGGGTGATAAAAGCGACAAAATGGAGTTTCTCATTAGCGAGACTCGCCACATACTGACTTGCTCTTTCATACCTACTAGGGCAATCTAGGTAGGTCTGGAGGCGTGCCGCGCTTTTCTTCATGAGGCTGGCTCCCCATCTGAGGGTGACATAACAAAACCCTCCTTTCTCTGTTTTCAAAGGGTGTGGTGTGACCGATTAGGTTTTGCCCCTTCAGATAGGTCAAAGCTGTTTCGTATTCTCTCAAAATCGGTAAAATCTCTATTATTTTCCAATCAGTAGTACACAGCTCAAAATATGTTTTCAAAAATGGTGTATAATAGGTTTGACGAACAGATTATCAGTAGACAACTGTCTCTGGAACAGTAGGTCCTAGGTTCGAATCCTAGTCCGGCAGTTAATCTAAAGAGATGTGAAACCTTACTACTCCTTGCGAGTTATTGTTAATCTGATTTTTCAGGTTGACAGCAACTTATTAGTAAAGGTCACAGTTGTCTAAAGCTTTTTCCTCCTCAACCTGGAATGAAGCCCTTCAGGGCTTCCTTCTCCACCTTCAAGCCACTCGCGCCAGAAAAACCGTTCAGTACTACCAAACCCTCCTCAAAGCCCTCATGGAGTGGGCGGATAGGAGCGATGTTCCGCTTGAAAAACTTGGCAAGCGACAGATGGATGCCTATCTCGTGTTCCGCCTAGATGCTGGGAGAAGCCAGACGACCCTCCACCATTATCCCAAGCCGGCATCGTGTGTAGCATGAGCCGCAAGGGGAACTGTTGGGATAATGCACCTACAGAGAGTTTCTTTGCAACCTTGAAGAAGGAGTTGGTGCATCGGGTTCGGTTCACTACTCATAGCGAGGCGCACAGCGCAGTATTCGCTTGGATAAAAATCTGGTATCATCGTAAACGAAAGCACTCTACTCTGGGCTACTGTAGCCCAGAAGCATTTGAGCGTAAATATCAACTGCAACAACAAACTGGGACGGTACTTGCTTAACTTGAAACACAAACCAGTGACGCAACTCCAGATTAGTGTCACGCTACTTTTTTGTTTTCTCATTCAAGGTTGTACGAACCACTTGGGGCAATATCCCTCTTTGGGGACATCCAAAGATATGATTGCCATTCCTAAGTCGAAGGAATCTATTTCTGCTCATTTGGCATGGCTTTATAATTTCCCCTATCTTTTGCTCCAGCCCCCCACAAATGCAAACTATATTCTACGGGTGAGTGCAGATGATATCCAGTATAATTTATTGGATATGCAAGGAAAACTGATCACGCCTTCACCGGGCTACAAGCGTATGCCTGCACAAAATAGTGACTGGGTATTCCTAAAGATGGGAAGAATATTTTTGGTTCCCCTACAACCAAGCCAAGAGTATAGCCAAGTTATGGAAGGGACTTACCATCTGAGTATCTTCCTAAAACCTGCCTCTAAAGAGGCGACCCTTGATGCTAAGAAATGGTTTGGGGAAAAGCAAAGGTTTTTACAAGAAAACCTTCAGTCCACTGTCCTTGATATAAAAGTGGTTGATGGCAAATGGAAACCAATATAAATACTGGGGTTGCATCCCTGTTTAGTGCTTTAAGTTGAGCAAGTACCGTCTCAGTTTGTTGTTATTTGATACCGCATAAGCCTGTGCGGTATATCGCAATCCATAAACACATCCCCCTCCGCCACATACCCCAACTTTTCGTAGAAGCCGATGGCGTAGGTCTGTGCCTCTAGTATCAGTTCGGTATAGCCTTGCGATCGCGCATACTGCTCTATGTAGCGCATCAGTTTTGCCCCTGCGCCTACTCCCCGATGTTCGAGGTGTAGAGCCACACGCCCTATCTTCCCTACACCCTCTCCCTTGTCTACCAGTCTGGCGGTTCCCACTATTCCGCTATCGGTGTTTTCGGGGGCGGGGTGTTTGCGTATTAAAAAGTGGGTGGCGGTACTATCGTAGGCATCCAGTTCCTCTTCTACAGGAACCTTCTGTTCCTCTACAAAGACCTGCATACGTAGCGCGAACACCGCAGAGCGTTCTTCTCCCGTCTGTACGGTGTCTACGGTATAGGTTTGCAACACTGATTCGTCTCTTTTCATCTACCTACTCTCAAAACAGGAAAAGAGACCTCGTTTGTTGAGAAGTGCGCCACTTCATCATACGAAACAGGGTCTCTTTCAAGATGCCTTAGATTATTACCTCTAATTAGGCTTCGAGGTCATCTTCTATCTCTTCCGCATCATCGACCTCAAGTTCCACATCCTCGAATTCGTCCTCATCTTCAATGGTTGCTACCGCTTCGTCTAGGTCTTTAATCTTTTCGATACCCGTTGAGGCGATAGAGCTTCGTCGGGTGGGCGGCTCTAGGTCGGCAAGGGAGGGAGGGGCAGGGTGCTTTTGGCGGGCTTCGTCGCTCACAAATTTGACTTCGACCTCTGCCATCCATGCAGGAATTTTCGAGATGGGCTTGCCTGTTTCGGAGCAGACAACCTCTCGCACTTCCAAATCGGGTTTTCTCATACCGCTAATGATTCTCCTCTAAAATGTAGCCCTTAAAGCTAGCTAAATAGTGTACTCCTACACGCAATAGGTTACGGGTTTTCGGTCTCTTCTTGTTTGGATTCGGGCTTTTGGGGGGTGGACTGGTTCATTTTGATAGAGACGTATCCGTTTAGTAGCATAAGAACACCTACCCCTAAATAGACAAACGAGGCGAGAGGGTTGGTGGGTTGTCCTGCCTCGGTAACGAACTTACTTCCGGTAGCAAAGCCCGCGATACTTACTCCAATGAGGCAGATACCTATCAATACGAACATATTCAGATAGCGTAGCATGGCACTCTGTCCTTCCAAAACCGTATCGTGTGTGAAATGATTGTATAGTATACCGCAAAAATAGGCGTTGCGGTTTCACCTTATCGCGGCTTTGGAAGGTACAGACGTAAAATTGAGGCAAAGAGGGGATAGTGGGAGTGGAGTTACTCCACTCCCTTGAGGGAAGCCATGGGGGTGAGGGTATACGCCACACGCGCCAACCCCGCCTTCACCACCGCACGAATAACGTCCTTTGCGGGTTTGTAGCAGTTCGGAGACTCGTCTATGGGAACGTCGCCCCCTCCGTTTACAATTACGTTTAGCCGTTTCATCTGTGCGTTCACCTCTTTTTGTGTCATCAGGCGTTTTGCCGCAGAGCGAGAGAGCCGCCTTCCGCAACCGTGATTAACGGAGTAGAGGCTCTTCTCTGCACCGGGTTCGGCATACAAAATATAGCTGTTATCTCCCATGCTTCCCGGTATCAGAATGGGGTGTCCGGTACTCTCCCATTTTGTCCCTTGTAGCATGGGATGCCCCGCGGGGAAGGCACGAGTCGCGCCTTTGCGGTGTACCCAAGCGTTTGCGTTTAGAGAGGGGACGTACTCCTCTTGTGCAAGGTTATGCGAGATTTCGTACACCAGTTCCGGCTCTTGCCCAAACACCTTCTCGAAGATGCGCCCCACACTCTCCCATATCAGGAGGCGGTTTGCAATCGCGAAGTTTGCTCCGGCGGCAACGGCGTTTTTGTAGCCCTCGTAGAGTGGGAAGTCCGGCTCAAAATAGACCGCCTCCGCTCCACCACGAACATCTACTCCGCGCTCCTTTAGGTATTGCTTGCCCTCCTGAATATAGTGCGTTGCCAGCCCGTGACCAAAACCACGTGAGCCAGTATGCACCATCACCCAAACATGGTCGTTCTGGTCGTGTTGTAGCTCAATAAAGTGGTTGCCGCCCCCCAAACTCCCCAACTGCCCAATTCCCCTATCTACGGGCTTGGAGGGGAGGCTCCATGTATCGCTTACGGGAATGAAGTCGCGTTCTGAGTTTTCGCGGTGCATATCGAGTGCCTGTGCACCGAAACGTACCACCTCTTCAAACTGCTTGCGGGTAAACTGGTGTCGGCTTCCCTTGCCTAACCCCATTCCTACCGCCTCCAGCACCCGCTCCGAAAAGCGTTGACGCAGTTTGTCGTCCATCGCTTTACCGCGATTTACGGTAGAACGAAACGCCAACATACCGCACCCAATATCGAACCCGACAGGGGCTTGACAGAGGGTTCCATTCGTTGCCATTACGCACCCGACAGGCACAACGTAGCCCGTATGAACGTCGGGGGTGATAACTACCTCCTGTACACCCGGAAACTCCGTCGCCGCTTTGATTTGGGCAAATACCGTCTCCTCGCACTCCTCAAACAGTTTGGGAGAGAGGAAGATTTTCACGGGGATGCTCACCCCGCTCTTCATCTCGAAGTAGTTGCCTTGCTCATTCCATTCACACGCCTGTTTTAAGCTCATTTCGTTTTCCTCTATTTGGCAGATTACGCCCTCTCTATCGTGTGGTGTCGCCCCTTTGCTAACGATACCCTGCCCGAATTTGCTTGACAGGGGCGCAACAATAAAAGTTGCAACTCCCTCCGCTATCTGCCTTCCTTTGCTACTAATGGCGTGGTACAATGTCACCACTAAACCGTAAAGAGGGCGGTACATCCTGCATGAGCCAACACTATCCCATACACCTCAACCTATCGGGTAGACTCTGTGTGGTGGTTGGCGGGGGCGGGGTAGGGGAACGCCGTGCTGTGGGACTACTGAGCGCAGAGGCAGTGGTGCGCGTGGTCACACAAGAGGCATCTGAGATACTGCAACGCCTTGCCAATGAAAACAGGCTAGAACTCCGCCTAAAGCCTTATGAGCCTACCGATTTGGAAAGCGCGTTTCTGGTGGTTGCGGCTACCGATAGCCGAGAAGTCAATGCACAGGTCACACAGGACGCGACGGCGCGTTCTGTTCTGGTGAATGTGGCAGATGCGCCCGCTGAAGGTGACTTTATCGTTCCCGCTGTGGTACGGCGAGGTGATTTGGAGATAAGCGTTACCACAGGGGGAAGCCTTCCCGCTCTTACCCAACAGATAACGAACGAACTAGAGCAGAGGTTTGGTGCAGAGTACGGGCAATATGTGGAACTTATGGGCGAGATTCGCGACTATATGAAACAGAACATCCCGCTGAGAGAACGCTCTGCCTTAGCCCGTAAGGTTCTAGCACAAGAGAGTAAAGTCGTTGCTCTGCTACAGGTGGGCAACTACCCAGAGGCAAGAGAGACCGCATTCCACCTACTATTAGCCCCAAGAGAGGAACCCTAAGAGCGTGCCTTTTGTATTGAGCGGCATTAGTCACCATACCGCCCCCATAGATATTCGCGAACGCCTGAGCATCGCGGAGCATAACTTACCGTCTGCCCTCAATGCGCTTATGGAGTATAGCGGGGTACGGGAGGCGGTGCTTCTCTCTACCTGTAACCGTGTAGAGGTCTACGCAATTATCGACGGCGACTCCGAAGAGGTGGCACACGACCTTCTCGCCGACTACTTTGCTCGCTATCATCACCTTTCGCGTTCCGAGTTCACAAACTGCCTCTACCGTAAATCCGAGCAGGAGGCGGTAGAACACCTGCTACGAGTCGCTTCAGGGCTAGATTCGCTGATTTTGGGGGAGATGCAGATTTTGGGGCAGGTACGTCAGGCACTCAAGGCGGCGCAGGAGACCGAGACGATTGGGAGTATCCTCAC
>OMJJ01000338.1 GCA_900299305.1 bacterium
AGTACGATGTAGACGGTATCCATTTCGACTACTGCCGCTACGAAAACTCGAACTACGACTACAGCACTGCCGCCCTAAAGCGATTTCGTAACACGATGCGAGAGAGGTTGAGTATGGACGAGGTGGTGCGAATCGACAATGAAGAGCGTACCAACCGCTTGGCGTGGTCGTCTGCCTTTCCCAAAGAGTGGGAGGCTTGGAGACGAGCACAGGTAACAAACCTCGTTGCTCGTATCTCGGAGAGTGTGAAGCGAATGAGGAATATCTCGGTAAGTGCCGCTGTCTATCCTGACGCTCAAGAAGCCGCCCGTTATCGAGGGCAGGAGTGGGAGAAGTGGTTTAATGAGGGGTACTTAGATATGGTTGCGCTGATGGCGTATTCGGGAGACTCGGCACGTATTGGGCGTGTGACTGCCAACGCGGTTGCGGCGGCGAACGGTAGGACGGTACTCACAGGTCTAGGCGCATACAACCATACTCCCAATGAGTTGAGGGGCATGATTCGCACTGCACTAGAGTCGGGGGCAACGGGCATCGCTTTCTTCGCCTACAACCGCCAAAACGCCACCCCCGAAACCCTCAAGATGTTGGCGCGAGAGGTGGGCTTAGAGCCGCGGGAACCCCGCAATCAGCCTGAACAGGATAAGGGGAATTAAGCCTCTCTGCCACATCACTGTTTTGGAGACTATCCTTTAGCAGGTATAGCCTCCCAATATCCCCCTGAACACACCTTAGATACACTGAAATTAATGGTATAAGCCCAAGGTTTAATGGAACATTAACGGTCGTTGCCTATACTCCTATCAATAAGCACACACTTTTGAAGAGGAGATAGGCATTTTTAATGATACCGACGATTGTAATGCGAGCGCGAAACGATATGCCGCTGATTGCCGAGACGCTAGCGGCTCTTTCGCAACAGACCCTTCCATTTCATCTTGTTGCTTTCGATAACGCCTCTACCGATGGTACCCGCGAGGAGTTTGAAAAGTACACTTCCCACATCGTTACCGTTCCTGCTGGAGAGTATGTACCGGGGCGCGTTCTGAACGATGCCTTCCGCGTCACTCAGTCGGAGATTGTTGTCTTTCTGAACTCCGACTGTACCCCTACCAACCCCTACTGGCTGGCGAATCTCCTCTCATCGTTTAGTGACCCCAAGGTAGTTGCTACGTTCGGTAGGCAGGTTCCCCGTGAAGACTGTTGGAGCCTCTATGCGCGAGATACCGAAGCTACCTACGGAGATGGCTCTTTGCAAGCCCGTTGGCGCAACTGCTTCTCTATGGCATCGTGTGCTGTGCGCCGCAGTGTATGGGAGCAGTTTCCTTTTAATGAGGCACTACAGTACTCCGAAGATATTGACTGGTCGTATGGGGTACGCCAAGCAGGGCATACTATCCAGTACGCCCCCAAAGCCGCTGTTCGCCACTCGCATAACTACACTTGGAAGCAGTTCTACCGCCGACATTTTGGGGAGGGAAAGGCGGAGGCACGTATTTTTCAATGGTCTTTGTGGCAAGGGTCTCTTATCCGCTACTCGCTACTGCCGTTTGTAAAGCAGACTTTGCACGACCTACACTACTGTGCCAAACGAGCCGATTGGGTAGGAATGTATCGCTCTCCTTACCTACGAATCGCTCAGTTGTTGGGGCGGCGTGCGGGTTTTGTAAATGGGCTAAGAGAGGGGAAAGCATAATGAAACTCTATGCACAATGCGGCTCCGATGCTTTTAACGGCTACCTCAACTGTGAACTTCAATCCCTAGCCAGTACTACCCAACAGGTTCTGGGCTCCAACTTTGTGGCTCTCCTGTTGGGTGGTGGGTACGGCAGGGGGGAAGGGGGAGTATGGAAGCAAGGGAATAGAGAGAGACCTTATAATGACCTTGACCTTACCCTGATTGTACAGAACTCCAACGCGATCCCAAATGGCTCTTTAGCACAGGTTAAGCAGGAGTACGAAAAGCGGCTCGGCATCCATGTCGATTTTAGCCGACCACTCACTCCAGAGCAAATCGCTTCACTTCCTCACACGATGATGTGGCACGACCTCGCCAAAGGTCATCAGGTCCTGGCAGGTTCTCCTAGTATTTTCAATGAGAATGTCCCCTGCAATCTATTTGACCCACTACCGTCGATAGAAGCGACGCGCCTCCTACTGAATCGCGGGGCGGGACTTCTTTGGGCAATGCTCATCGCCAACGATGTAGAACCTGCACCAGATGAGGATTTTGTGCGCCGCAACGCCTACAAGTGCCTACTTGCATTAGGAGATGCTATTCTTATTGTGCACAAAGAGTATGAGCCATCTAATCCATGGCGCGATATTCGTTTGCAAGAACTACTAGAAAAGGCAAACACCCTGCCCACTGAGATTATTGTATCGGGCTACCGCTCTGCCTTAAAGTTCAAGGCACTTCCCAACTCTCTCCCGAATCTTCAGCATAGCGTGGAGGAGTTAGATGGTATTGCTCAACTATGGGGGGCTGTTTTGCTCTACTGTGAGAGCAAGCGAACGGGGCGAGTTTGGAGCAGTATTCAGGAGTATGCAGACTGGAGAGGGGTGCGGGAAGCGGCGCAGAACCGAATCAAAGACCTTCCCCGAAACTTCGTGCGTAACCTTCAAAATGGGTGCATCTCCCTGCTCTATCCCCGTGAAAGCCTCTATAGAGAACTACCGATACTGCTAGGCTTAGGGAAAAAGAAGGCACAACTCTCCACGATATGCCCTTTCCTTGAAACATGGCGAAAGTGTAACTAGACGACCATGAAGTACCTTATCTTTTTTATAGTTGCGGTGTTTGGCGTGCCCATGATGGCAAGCATGGCGGCGAAGTCCGAGAAAGTACGTGGTGGTGTACTTACCTTTGTTATCGCCTCTACCGCAATGGCAAATCAGATTAAGATAAACTTCGTCTCTACCGAGAGTTACCGCGGTCCGGAGCGTGGCTTTGAACTAAACCTAACCGACTTGGGGGCGTGGGCATTGATTATCGCTCTGCTCATGCAACACCAGAAGCGTATTAAGTGGCTACCTTATAACTCTCTCCCTTTGGCGGGGCTATTTCTCTGCGCTTTAATCTCTAGCGCAAGTGCACCTCAGATGCTCTATGCCTCGTTTGCGCTCTTCAAGATGGTACGGGCGTTTCTTCTCTACTGGGCAGTAGTAAACACCTTACGGTCAGGGGTTTCCCGCGAATCGCTGTGGAGAGGTTTTCTAATGATTGGTATGTATGTTACGTATCTGGCACTCAAGCAGAAGTACCTACATCATATCTACCGTGTTCCGGGTCCTTTCGACCACTCGAATACCGTTCCGCTCTTTCTAAACCTCGTGATGCCAGTACTGCTTATCTGGGGGCTATGTGATGCGAAAATGCCGCCCAAACGTGCCGCCCTCTCTATTGCAACCGCGCTAGGTATGGTCTTTTCGGTCTTAATCACCTATTCACGAGCGGGTTTGGCTCTGTCGGTGGGAGCGATAGTCTTCGCATTAATTATCTCCAACATCCGTGCAAAATCGGGGCGAGTGGTGGGGGTGTCGATAGGGGTCTTTATTGCCCTCTGCGTTGGGGGAGTGCTTACGGCAAAAAGCATACAAGACCGTGTGAAGAACGCCCCAGAGAGTAGCGAAGAGGCACGGCACGAGTTCAACTTTGCCGCCCAAAAAATGATTACCGACCACCCGTTAGGGGTAGGGCTAAACAACTTCTCTTATGTGCTAACCAAAGAGGGGCGTTATAATTCGCACATCACCGTAATGGCAGACGAAGAGCAGGCGGGGGTTTGCCATCACATCTATCTACTTACCGCCGCGGAGTTGGGATACGGTGGAATAGCCTTCTTCTCGTTAATCCTGTTACGTTGGGCATGGCACGCTCTAGTCTTTGCGCTAAAAACGAAGGGGCTAGATGGCTTGTTGCTCTTCGGTCTGTTCTTGGGATTTGTTACACTACACATTAGCGGGTTGCTAGAGTGGGTTTTGAGAATCACTCCGGTCACTTTTCTCTGCACTATCTGTTCTGCCGTAGCCGCAGGGTTGTGCGATGTTATTCTGCTAGAGAAGAGTGCCAAAGCCAAGAGCAAGACAAAACCAACCCAACAGATACTCTCTACAGGAGTTGTCCTGAACCCGAGCACCATCACTGGACAGCCCGCATGGGCTTATTGAGCGCGGGAGTCAATGTGGTCTCTAGCGTGTTACTGGTACGTTCATTTGGGCTGGTAGGGGTTGCCTTGGGAACCTTGGTTAGCACTCTGGTTGTGGATTTGGGAATGGTGGTAACACGTACTTGCCGTCTCTACTCGGTTTCGGGAAAAGAGTATGTGCAGAGCGTAGTACGCCCGCTTGTTGTACCTCTTCTGCTCCAGTCGGTAGTTTGTAGTGTCCTGCATAACGCGCTCCCCTCTTTGCGGTTAGGGGGTGTGGTTTTGGCAAGCGGAGTCTCTGTTCTGGTATTTGTTGCTGGGTACATGGTTGTGGGGCTAAACACAAATGAGCGAAAGCGCATTACCGATAAGGTCATGCCGAGATTGGCTTTTGCCACAATAAAAGGGGTATGATGAAAACATCAACCTTGCAACCTGTGGAGCCAGAGCTTATGCCCGTACCAAATAGCCACTTTTGGCGAATTGAGATGCTTGGGACGTTGCGCCTTACACGCCCCGAACAGACAATTACGCGCTTTCAGACCCATAAGAACGGCGCGTTGTTGGCGTATCTTGCCTACCATCTGGGAAACCCCATTTCGCGCGAACTGCTTTTGGGGCAGTTTTGGGAGAGTGCAGAGTGGGAGCAGGCACGCAACAGTTTGCGAGTGGCACTCGCTTCCCTCCGAAAACAGTTGGAGCTGGCGGAGGTCTCTCCGAATACGATTCTTTCGGCAGACAGGTATTCGGTTTGCCTCAATAAAATCGCGGTTACTACTGACGTAGCAGAGTTCATAGAGGCGATGGAAGAGGCGCAGAGCGGGGAGAGTGTTACGGAGAGCCTCCCTGCCTACCTTAGAGCGATACAACTCTATCAGGGGGAGCTACTTCCGGGGTGGTACGAAGAGTGGGTTGTTCCAGAACGTAGCCGACTACTAGAGATGTATATTACGGCTCTACAAACGCTAGTACAACACTACTCTACAGAAAAGCAGTACGAGCAAGCAGTTACCTATTCGGCGCGTATTATTCAGGTAGATAGTCTGCGTGAGAGTGCCTACCGTAACCTAATGCGGCTCTATGCAGTGACGGGAAGACCTGCCAACGCCCTCTATACCTATCAGCAGTTGGAGGAGGTTTTAAGGGAGGCGTTAAACGTTGCCCCCTCCGTAGGAACCCGTGACCTGATGCGAAAAATTAAGGAGTCGATGGGAAGCACAGAGGAGACGCTAAACTTGCCGGTAACGGTAGTCGCTCCTCCTGTGCTTACTTCGGAGGTATCTGCCTCTCTACCTCCTGCGCCTATCGCAAAAGAGCGGCAAGGCTATGTACCGCCTGCCTTGCGCCGCTTCTTTGGGAGAGAGCAGGAGACTGCGTCTCTATGCCGATTCCTTACCAACAAAGAGAGCGGTGGGTGTCGCTTGATGACGCTAACAGGAACGGGTGGCGTAGGTAAAACGCGCCTCTCACAGGAGGTTGCAAGGCAACTACTAGAACATTTCGGAGGGGGGGTCTGGTTTGTCTCTCTTGCAGAACTGACTTCGGCAGAAACGTTACTGAACCATATTGCCCAAACGCTTCAAATTACGCCGGAGGTGGGGCTTCCTTTAGAAGACCAGATAGTAGGAGAGTTGAGCCAAGCCAGTACCCTACTGGTTCTCGATAACTTTGAAAGGCTGGTAGAAGATGGTAAGGAGATTGTCTCTCGTCTTCTCGAAATGGCTCCAGACCTTTTTTTACTGATTACGTCACAACGCAAACTCGATATTCCCGAAGAGCGTGAACTACCCCTTGCGCCTCTTCCTCTTCAGGCTTATGAGGGAGATTTTGATGAGATAAGGCAACAGGTTTGTGTACGCCTATTTGTAGACAGGGTGCAGGAGGCACGCCCCGACTTTCAAATAAATGCAACGAATGCGCCTGTCATCTCTCAACTCTGTAGTACCCTAGAAGGTATCCCGTTGGCGATAGAGTTGGCGGCGGCGTGGTCGCAACTCCTTACCCCCGCGCAGATGCTAGAGCGCATGGAGAAGGAGTATACGTGGCTTGTCAACCCACGCAAAGGGGGCAACCAGCGTCATAGAACCCTACAAACCGCTATCGCGTGGAGCTACAACCTGTTAGATGCCAACCTACAAGACCTCTTCTGTCAGTTGAGCGTTTTTGTGCGAGGCTGTACGCTCGATGCGGTACAAGAGATACTCGCTCCCACCTTAGGGAGTGCAGACCCTATGTATCTCGAAGCAGCTTTGAGGAGCCTCTGCCAAAGATCACTGCTCTTTGTACATGAAGAGGGAGAGGGTATACGCTTTTGGATGCTAGAGGCAGTACGCCAGTTTGCACAAGAGCGTTTGGAAGAGCAAACAAATCGTAAGGCGGTACTGGTGCAACGTCATGCAGAGTACTACCTTCGTTTTTCGCAAACAGAGTCAGAACGGCTCAATAAGGTGGGCTTCGGAAAGGCTTTGGATAGGTTACAAGATGAGATAGGGAATATCCGCTCTGCCTTAGAGTATGGTATGGCTCAAACACCGCTACAGGTTGCCGAAGTAATGAGCCGCTTGTGGTACTACTTCTATCTCACGAGCGATACCAACGAGGGGCAGAGACTCGTAGAACAGGCTCTTCTACTGAGCACGGAGCAGAGTGAGGTATCTCAAAGGTATGCGTTCCTACTCTTTGGGGCAGGTCGGCTGAACGAGATGATAGGAGACCGCCGTGCCGCCCTGCGCCACCATACAAAAGCACATCATTTATGGGTATCGAAGCAAGATGTAGCCGGATGCCGTCTAAGCGCGATAGCGTTGGCACGTATGGCGCAAGAGGCAGGCGACTTCACAAAAGCAGTAAGCTACTACCAAGAGGTACTCTCTCTCTATCGGAACAAAGAGGATATATGGAATACTGCCCGCCTCTTGAGGCTTACGGCACAGGTGTTCGAGGAGACGAAGGACTGGGAGGAGGCTCGCTCTTGTTTAGTGGAGAGCCGTACCCTATTTCATCTTGTGGGCGATAGATGGGGAGAGAGAGATGTTGCCTCTACGTTAGCGCAGATGCCTTCTGCAAATAGTGAAGAACAATCCACCTCCCCTCCTGAAGAGAGATTAGAAAGAGAGATGGCAGGGCTTTTCTTGGAGATAGCCGCCTCTTCGGCTGATTTGGGAGACTATGCGGTTGCGTACCAACAAGCCTGTATGAGTTTGGAGATAGTACGTACAAATGGGCTAGAAGAGGCACTGCCTTTTGTACTAGAGGTTTTAGGCGGCTATGCCCTCCAGATAGAAGACTATCGAGCCGCCTACACCTATTTTGATGAGTGTTTAACTTTAGCAGAAGAGATAGGCGATATTCGGCGCATACAGTCCGTTGAACCGCGCTACCAAACTGCGCGTGCGAAGACGATACTTGCTTAACCGGCAGAAGGAGATGGGACTATGTATGGATTGGTAAACCGTGCCATAGAACAGCTCGTTTGTGAGCAGCTCGGGGAAGAGACATGGCAAGAGATTAAAGCGAAGGCGGCAGTAGGAGTAGATGCTTTTGTTGGCTTAGAAGCGTACCCCGATGAAGTAACTTATGACCTCGTGGGGGCGGCAAGTGAGGTATTGAAACTGCCCGCAGAGGCTATTTTGGAAGAGTTTGGAAAGTATTGGGTACTCTATACAGGTAAGACAGCCTACGGCTCCCTACTAGACCCTGCCAATAGTACCCTGTTCTCTTGTTTGCAAAACTTAGATAACCTACACAGTAGGGTGAGCCTCACCATGCCACACCTACATCCACCCTCTTTTCTTTGTACCGACGAGACTGAGAGTTCGATACGTGTTCACTATTTTTCGGAGCGGCAGGGACTTGCCCCGATGGTTGTGGGGCTACTCAAGGGCTTGGCAGACCTCTATCAGACCTCTGTGGAGGTTGAGCAGGTCGCCTACTTGGCAAAGGGAGATGACCACGACATCTTTCAGATTACACTGAGGTAACTCTTCTATGATGGATTCTGCCGCTACCCTGCCGTTTGAGTTTCTGCATACCGCCTTCCCGTTTCATCTGGTGATAGATTCACAACTTCGTATCACCCAGATAGGAGAGGGCATGGCAAAACGCTATTCGCAGATGGAAACCACACCTCTCTTGCTCGAAAACTTTCGCTTCTTGCGCCCTCGTACGAGCCTGAATTTCGAGACCCTAAGTCAAATCAAGAATGTGGTAGTGGTACTACAGTCACTGCACGATCCGCTCAAGTTCAAAGGGGTATTTACTTACCTTCCCGAACAACAGGTACTACTCTTCTTAGGATCTCCTTGGGTGACAAGCATGGACGAGGCGAACAGTTTGGGCTTGAAACTGACCGATTTCCCTATCCATGATGGAGCCGGAGACTACCTGATTGCGTTGCAGGTTCACCAAACGGCACTGAGCGATACCCGTAAGTTGGCAGAGGAGTTGAAAGAGCAGAGAGAGAGGCTTTCGGAGGCTAACCGCCAACTACAGGCTCGTGAAGCACAACTAAGCTCGATTGTTACTACGGCTGTCGATGCTATCATCGTGATTGATGAGTATGGTATCGTCGAGATGTTCAACTCGGCGGCAGAGAAGATTTTTGGTTATCGTGCAGAAGAGGTGCTAGGGCAGAACGTTAGTGCACTAATGCCTTCGCCAGATAGAGAGCAACATGATGGGCATCTTTCCCATTTTACAGAGACAGGGGAGAAGCACATTATTGGAACCATGCGTCAAACCTATGCACAGCGCAAAGATGGAACGCTATTTCCGATAGAACTCTCTGTTAGTGAGATGCGTGTAGGCGGCAGATACAAATTTACGGGCATAGTCCGCGATATATCAGTGCGATTACGCATGGAGACGGAACTGCGTGAGCGAGAGCAGTTCTATTCTCAGGTCTATCACCATGCTCCCGTAATGCTTCATACCATGAATACCGAGTGGGTACTTACCAGTGTAAACGACTACTGGCAACAGGTTTTAGGATATAACGCAGAAGAGGTAGTAGGGCGTGATGTGCGCGAACTCCTCACCCCAACCTCGCGTAGCCTTGCCGAGTTTATGCGGAGTATCTACATAGCAGAGGGCTACTTCGAGAACATACATTTACAGGTATACAAGAAGAACCGTGAGGTACTAGAGATACTGGTTTCAGGGTTGGCGGAGTATAACGAAGCAGGTGAGCGAACCGGCACCTTTGTAGTAGGCATAGATGTAACGGCGCGTAGGCAAGCAGAACGTGCCCTAGAGGAGAGTGAGAGAAGAAATCGACAGGTGCTTGCCTCTACATTAGATGCCGTTGTACTTATCGACGCAGAGGGATATGTTACCGAATGGAACGATAGAGCAGTAGCCTTGTTTGGCTGGACGACCACAGAGATTATAGGGAAACCTATGAGAGACTACCTCATTCCTCCTCATTTTCGAGAGGCACACGATAGCGGTCTAAAGCACTATCTAAATACAGGGGTAGGGGCAATACTCAACCAGCGTATTGAGATTGTTGCTCTGCGTAAAGACGGCTCAGAGTTCCCTATCGAAATGACGGTCTCTCCCATTCAGTTTGGAGGCAAGACTTTCTTCTGTGCGTTCATTCAAGACATTACCGCACGTAAGCAGGAGGTAGAGATTGGCGCACGTATTCAGCAAACCCTACTTACACGCCGCCCTCCAACCAGCGTACCCGGGCTACAGATCGCCGCCCGTTCGCTAGCATCTCAAAGAGTAGATGGCGACTACTTCGATTTTTTTACGTTCGGCAAATCACGCCTCGATTTGGTAGTTGCCGACATTATGGGCAAAGGGATACCTGCCGCTCTTTTGGGAGCAGGGAGCAAAAGCCTGTTTCAGCGGGTTATACGCCACCTTACTCACTCACTTCTTCCGTATGGATGCTTGCCGCAAGCCCATGAGATTGTCAACAGCGTTCACCGCCTCCTTACTCCCGACCTTATCGCGCTCAACAGCTATCTCACTCTCTGTTATGCTCATTTCGACTTAGAGCAGTATGTCTGTAATTTTGTAGACTGCGGGCATCCCCGCATGATTCACTATCGGGCGAAAACGGGCGAGATTGTTCTTCTGAATGGGGAGAACTTACCACTTGGCTTTACCGATAATGAGATATATGTCCCCTGTAGTACCTCTTTTGCACCCGGCGATATTTTTGTCTTTTACTCTGATGGGATTACAGAGGCACTCTGTCCTTCGGGGCAGATGCTGGGAGAATCTGGCTTAGTAGAGATGCTCCACTCGGTACAAGAGTGGACTGCGGATGTGCTACTAGAACACGTCTATCAGAAGGTACAAGAGTTTACGAAACAGAGTAGTGTGATGGATGACCAGACGCTTGTAGTGGTTCAAGTTACCGCAGAGAGAGTGTCTGCTAATAGCCGAAAAGCGGTTGTAGAGTTGATGAGCCTCGTTGATGAACAGGATAGGCTACTGCAAGAGGTACGCGATTTCTGTCTTCAACATACCCAACATCAAGAGGATTCGGAGGCTCTTATCAAGGTGGTGCTTGCAGTGGGTGAGGCATTTACCAACATTGTAGAGCACGCCTACCAACTACAGCCCCAGCATAAAGTTTTGGTAGAACTGGAGTTGGGGGCAAGCGAACTGGAGATAAGGCTCTTCGACTGGGGAGTGCCATTTTCGTGGAGTGCTATAGAAGACCCCCTCTTGGATGGCTCTCACGAGCGAGGGTTTGGGATGCACATTATACGCTCTTGCATGGACAGCGTTCATTACGATTTGGATGGAGTGGGAAGAAATCGCCTAATCCTTACAAAGTTACTCTGATTCTCGTTGCGAACCGCGGCAGAATAAGGGTACAACACTCTACAATATCGTATTAAAAAAGGGAGTAGAGATGGAATTCAAGATAACACAGCAGGGAGAGGTACAAGTTGTTCATCTACTAGGCGACAAACTGAACGCGGCAAACTCGAAGGTGTTTCGGGATGCACTTGCTCCTACTTTCTCTGCAGGGGGTAAGTTTGTACTAGACCTCCAGAACCTAGGTTTTATGGATAGTTCTGGAATTGGTGCGCTTCTCTCTTGCTTGCGGCAAGCAAACGAAGCGAAAGGCGATATAAAACTCTGTAATGTGCAGAAGCCCGTGCAGATACTTTTTCAACTGGTTCGTATGAACCGCGTTTTCGATATCCATTCAACGGTTACTTTGGCAGTAGAGGCATATCAGAATGGAACACAATGACATTAGAGAACGAACCCATATCTGAAATACCAGAGTCTACGTTCGATATACGCACCTTCTTAATTGGGTTACGCCGAAGGTGGTACCTCTTTGTTGTGGGTATTGTACTGGCGGTTGGGTTGGCTCCCAAACTGGGGAAACGCTTTGGCAAAGAGACCTATCAAGTCGGTACTATACTTATGATGCTCAAAGATACCGTCAAACTACGCGAGAATGGAGAGGTATCTACAAGAAGGTTAGTGGTTTGCTAAGTTGCACTCTTACGTTACTCACGGCTTATTGTCGTGTACCGCCGCCTGTACCCCTGCTACTAGGGCGGTAACGAGTCTCTCTTGCCCTTCGGCAGAGGTGATGAATGCCTCGTCTTTGGGGTTTCGTAGGACGCACATCTCCACCAGTAGCACGGGGATTTTGGCATAGATCGAGCCTTCCAACGCACCTCCTAACCGATGCCCTACCGCCGTCTGGCTATCGGTACGAAGCCCCCGGTTTTTGAGAGCCCCTTTGAGGGACTGAATAAGTGCTTTATGAAAGCGTGTTGCGGCGGTTTTACTTGCATCTATTACCTCTGGGGCGGGACCTGTTTTGTTGCGAATTTTGCCCTGCTTGGCGGGGTAGAAGGTCGCGATACCGTGGTCGTTATCCGCATCGCAGTGGAGACGTACCAGCAAATCGACATGGGCGCGGTTTGCAATTTCGGCGCGTTCGGAGTTGGGTACGTCCTGCTCTTCTCTCTCCTTGGTAAGTACGACCTCCATGCCCTGCTTTTCTAGTGCGGATTTCAGGCGTTGCCCTACCTCCCAACAGATTTTATACTCAGTGCTATGCTTGCCGAAAGTGCCTACCGTTTTGCGCCCATGTCCGGGGTCGATACCGATTCTCTGCGCGGATAGCGGATGGGCATAAGCGGCGAGTAGTAGAAGAAGAACCCATCGTAGTCTCATTGAGGTCGCTTTCTAAAAAGGTGTCCCTACTCAACCTTTTACGGAGGAGTAGGGACACCTGATAAGTGCTTACTTGGTAATGTGCGCTCACGCGACAGGAGTGTCTAAATGCTCCTGATACGCCTCCAAAATTCCCTGTAGAGTCATCATCGTGTCGATACCGCTCACGCTATGTATCATCTCTTCGATATTGCCTTCGCTGAGAACCACAAAGGGGTCGGCTTCCAGTTCCCACTGTTGCCAGTAGGGGCGTAGCCGCTCTTTTACCGTGCGAAACTGCTCACGGTAAGCCTTCTGTTTTTGTAGGTAGGCATTTCGGTAGAGGTCGGGGGCATCTTCTCGTGCCGCCATGCAGATAATGTCTACTATGCCGTCGAATTCGGCTAAAAACGCTTGAAACATACGCCTCTCCTTATCAAGAGCGCGTCGCCTCGAAGCCCGAACGAAGAACATTTTCTGCCATGTATCCCGCAATCCCTCTTGCAACTGCGCTACTCGGTTCTGTATACGGTACTCCCAACGTAGGCGTAGCGTGTTACAGAACTGGCACAGCCGCTCCCATAGGGGTAGCGGTAGACCAGCTCGAATCATGACTCTCTCTCCCTGCTCCGGTTCGACGTACTATTGATGGCGGTTTCACCCTATACCGCTCTATTTCGCGAACGAACTCTGAATTTGTAGGGGGAGATTCGTTCGTCTAGGGGCTTGTTGCCCCGTTCACTCTTTACAAACTTTTCAAACTACGGTTTCCTAGCAAGATGCCTACTCGCGAAGTTTCGCAAGATAGTTCATCCGTAGGTCGTTCAATCTTCGGTTTGCGTCTCTACGCTCGGTCTCACTTAGGTTTGCTTCCACTTTGCTAAGGCAAAACTGCACCGCATCTATGGCGAGTTGCGCGTTAGGAAGGTCTTTCTGAGTGGTACCGGTACGTGGATCGGCGATAAGCCCTAAAGAACGCCACGCATGACCGTCAAAAACGGCAGAAAGTGCCATTATCAGCGCGGGCGTATCCATCTGCATAGCGACATAAGAGAACAGCATAGCAGGGTCGGGCAGTTCGTGCGAATGGTCGTGCTCCTGCTCGCTCTCTTCCGCTATAGAGGTCGTTTCTGCTTCCGATTGAGCAGAGTTCAGTGCTTCGTTCGATTCCATGTTAAACTCTCTTTTCCGCTCAAGGGTGTGTCAGTATATCATACTAACGGGGGGTATTTCAACGCATTTTTTCCGATTCCCTGCAACTTTTTTTGCCTATTTTTTTACGATTCCATTGAGTCAAAAGCCCCTTTTTTTGCCCCTATCTCAAACCGCCCTTTTCACACCAAAGAGGCTTCCAGAAGCACGGGAAAATGGTCGGAGGGGTAGCGACCCGATTCGTGGTAGCGTATAATCTGGGCGGCGTGTGCTTGCCATTCGGAGGTCGTAAAAATGTAGTCGATGGCTTCACCTTGTGGGTCGCCCTGAAAACTGTGGAACGTGCCTATCGGCTCGTTTTGCGGTAAGAGGGTATGCGGGGTATCGTACAGAATAGGCGTGGTATCTGTTTGGGTCATTACGGCAATCGCGGGGTTGTCTGGCTCCATATTGAAGTCTCCCATAACAACAGTGGGGTAGCCTTTGGTAAGGAGATGTAGCCTCTCTTTGAGCAACCGGGCACTTTTTAACCGCGATGGCTGTGACTGGTGGTCGAGGTGAACATTTAAGAGGTAGAATGTGTTTGCGCTCGCCTTCTCTCTCAACTTTACCCACGTGCAGATGCGGGGGTGCGAGTTGCCCCAGTGGGTCGAGCCAGCAACATCGGGCGTATCGGAACACCAAAACGTGCCGCTCTCCAGTAGGCCTAGTCTCTCCTTTCGATAGAGAATGAGGCAGTGCTCTCCGATACTATCGCCGTCGTCACGTCCTACTCCCACACTGCTATAACTGGGAAGAGCCTCCTCAATATCGCGCCTCTGCGACAAAAGCACCTCTTGCAAGCCGATAACGTCTGGGTTTGCGTCTCGTAATACACGATAGGTAATCTCCTGGCGGTTCTGCCAGTAGTCCTCGTTATCGTGTGGGGTCGCGTAGCGGATGTTAAACGTCATCAAGCGAAGTTGCATTGGGGGCTCCTTGTTGCGGTTTCTGCCTAAAGGATACCTCTCCCCTTTACAGTTGGCAAGAGAGGCTCTATAATAACGATATGAAGAATGCGACCCCTCCTTCCTCCAATACGGTACTTTTGCGCGGACTCCCTGCGGTGCATCGGTTGGTAGCGGCTTCCGCGCTTAACGAATGGCGGAGTACCGTCTCCGAGACGCTTATCACCGCTACCACTCAAGAGGTTTTAGCAGAGATACGTAGCGAGATACTTAACGCACCAGACATCGCTACTCTCCCCACAGAGGCAGAAATCGTAACACGGATAGTAGACCATCTCTCGCGTTTAGAACAGCCCTCCTTACGCTTTGCCATCAACGCGACGGGAGTGGTACTACACACCGGCTTGGGACGTGCAAGGCTCTCTTATGCCGCAATCCAAGCCATTGCAGAAGCGGCAACAAATCACGCTGTACTAGAGATAGACACCGAGACAGGACAGCGCGGCTCACGGCAAGACCATGTTCGGGGACTACTGTGCGAACTTACTGGAGCGGAAGAGGCTCTGGTATTAAATAACTGCGCGGGGGCGGTATTCCTTGCGGTAAGCGCGTTGGCGGCGGGGCGAGAGGTGGTTATCTCACGGGGGGAACTCGTGGAGATAGGGGGCGCGTTCCGTATCCCCGACATCATCCGCGCAAGCGGGGCTACGCTGGTAGAGGTAGGAACCACCAACCGCACACGCATCTCCGACTACGCAAACGCCCTCACCGAACGAACCGCTCTTATTTTAAGGTGTCACCCCTCGAACTTCGCTATTGTGGGCTTTACCGAGGAGGTTCCCACCCCCGATCTCGTAGCATTGGCACACAAAAAGGGTATCCCCTTTGTAGAAGACCAAGGGAATGGTGCGTTGTACCCCTTAGAGCGTTGGGGCATTACGGGGGTACGAGGTTCGCTGGTGGAGAGTGTGGCGGCAGGGTGCGATGTGGTAACGGCAAGCGGAGACAAACTACTAGGCGCAACCCAAGCGGGTATCTTGCTAGGTAAGCGGGAACCCATACGCCAAATCGCCAAGCACCCCCTTGCCCGTGCGCTTCGTGCCGACAAACTTACGCTTGCGGGGCTAGAGGCGACTCTGCGCCTCTACCGCAACCCCAACACGGCGCGGTACGAGATACCCACTCTTATCTACCTAACACGCCAAGAGCCGGAACTTCGCAAAATGGCGCAGTCGCTTGCGCGGGGGCTACGTCGTGTGCTGAACTCGTCACTTTTTACCGTTACGTTATGTAACGAAACCTCGCAGGTAGGAGGGGGTTCCTTACCGAATGAGTCGTTACCAACCGTGTGCGTTGTCGTGTCTTGTGCCTCCGATAACGTAACGGTAACGTCACTCGCGAAAGCGTTGCGAAATCATACTCCCGCCATCTTTGCCCGTATCAAAAACAATACTCTTCTCCTAGACCCTCGCACCCTAGAGGCGGAAGAGATGGGCATGGTAATAGGGGCATTTGAGAAACTACAGGGCTAACCGCCAGAGAGGAGGTATCCGTATGGTGGTAAACGGTGCGGAACCAGAGAGCCGACTACAAAAGAAGATGTTTGCGGCACGACTCTCCATTCTCTCGAATGCACTGCTGGTACTGCTGAAACTAGGGGTAGGCTTCTGGAGCGGCTCGATTAGTATTCTTTCGGAGGCGTTTCACTCGGCAAGTGACCTACTCGCCTCTGGTATCGCGCTTATGGCAGTACGTATCTCAGAGGCTCCGCCCGATACCGAACACCCCTACGGGCATGGAAAAGCGGAGAGCCTTTCGGGGCTTGCAGAGGCACTGCTTATCTTTGTAGCGGCGAGTTATATCGTGTTTGAAGCGATACAGAAACTGCGTCACCCCTCTCATTCGGCGCATACCTCCGTAGATTTCGGAATTGTACTGATGGCGTTTTCGGCGGCTACCAATATCGGGATTTCGAGGTATCTTACTCGCGTGGCACAAGAGACTGACTCCCTTGCCCTCCACGCCGACGCAGAACACCTCCGCACCGATGTTTTTACCTCGCTAGGCGTTCTTGTAGGACTACTGCTAGTACGTGCCACCAACCTAAACTGGTTCGACCCCATTACTGCGCTGTTTGTGGCTCTACTTATTCTGCGTACTACGTGGCAACTTGCTTATAAAGCACTGCACCTCCTTCTGGATGTGCGCCTTCCCGAAGCAGAAGAGCAGTGTATTCGGGAGTTGCTAAAAGCCGATACACGGATACTAGGCTACCACAAACTACGGACGCGCAAATCGGGGGCGCAACGCTATGCCGATGTGCATATCCTGATTGAAGACCAGAGCACACTACTAGAGGCACACAGCATTGCGGAGGAGTTAGAGGACAAAATTCGCCAATCCCTTCCCGCCATGCACATCAGCACACACATCGAACCTTATCATGCGGAGATGAAGCATCAACGCGAAGCACATGGGGCAGAAGAGTAGGTAACAAATCGAAAATTCTTTTTCGATTTTGCGAGAAGGGTGTCTTATTACGTTACATTTTCCACTACAACCTATCTAACTCTATAGGTTAAACTATTCTGCATTGTGCCGTGTTGCCTCTACTCCTCGTAGCCCTCTCCTAAGCGCAACTCACATCCACGAGTTAGGAGTAAGCAGGTGAGTCATTAGGAAGGACGTTGTTTAGATTTTTATGAAGCGCACTGGTCTTGTTGTTCTTGTTTTGCTCTGTGGGCTAGGGGGTTGGATAGGTTGGCGTGTAAAAGAGAAGAAGGCAGAGGCATCTGCCCAAACCCAACAGAGAGAGGCACGTCTCAAATCGGTTCCCCTTATAACCGCAACTACTGCGGCGTTGCGAGACGTGGTGAACGTGGTAGAGGCGGTAGGAACGGTAGAGTCGCCGTTCAATGTTAAAATTGCCCCCCGTTTTGCAGGGCGTATCGAGTTTTTGCAGGTTCGGGAAGGGGATAAGGTAACAAAAGGGCAACTGCTGGTACGCCTAGACACCTCTCAGATAGAGGCGCAGGTACGCCAACAGCAGGCATCTCTTGCCGAAGCCCGTTACCGTCTCGCACAAGCCGTTATCGCACAAGCCCCCGCAAACGCCTCTGTAAGTACCCAACTTCGCCAACAAGAGTCGGCGGTCTCTACTGCCAAAGCGGATAATGACCAAGCACACGCCAAAGCCGATGCCGATACTGCTCAGGCAGAAGGCGAACTGACGAACGCAGACGCAAAGTACAAAGCCTCAAATACTGCCGTGCAGGTAGCCGATGCCAATATCACCAACGCAAAAGCGAACCTAGAGAACGCGAAAACACGGTATGAGCGGCTGAAAAACCTATTAGCAAAAGGGTTTATTGCGGCGCAACTGGTAGACGATGCGAAAGCGAATTTGGTGGTTATGCAGACCTCTGTCGATGTGGCATTAGCCCAATACCGCTCTGCGGTTGCCCTTCGAGAGGCGAATTTAAGCCTGTTACACGTAGCCGAACGCCAACTCGCTATTGTGAAAGTAAAGGACAAAGCAGACCTGCGCTCTTCGGAGGAGCGCGTAAAACAGGCTCAAGCCGCGTTAGATTTTGCCCGTGCTAACCGTGCTCAAACCCCCGCCTATAAGCAGAACATCGAAGCACTAAAAGCCTCTGTCTCCGCCGCCGAAGCCTCTTTGAAAAGTGTGGAGGCACAACGCGCCGAAACCCAACTCCTCTCCCCCCTCGATGGCTACGTCACCTCTCGTATGATGGATACGGGCACGATGGCTACTCCCGGTCAGCCTATTCTTGCCATTCAGGACTTTCGGCAGGTTTGGGTAACGGTTCCTATTCAAGAAGAGATAAGCCGTAAAGTTTTTGTAGGGCAGGAGGCGAAAGTCTCCTTCGACGCGCTTACAGGGATGAACTTTAAGGGGCATATCGCACAGATAAACCCCTCTGCCGACCCCTCTAGCCGCCAATTTGCAGTACGTGTGATGCTCGAAAACTCCAATAACCTCATCAAGCCCGGTATGTTCGGAAGAGTGAGTTTGGCAACGGATAAGCAACTTCAAGTAGTTACGGTGCTACGCGAAACGGTGCTAGGGGTAGAGGAGAACAAGCCCTACGTGATGGTGGTGGGCGAAGATAAAAAAGCAACCCGCCGCCCCATTGTACTCGGTGGTTCGGATAGCAACTACTTTATTGTCAACGATGGGCTGAAGGTAGGGGAGAAGGTGATAAACGTAACGGCTTCCCCCATTAAAGAGGGACAAGAGGTTAAAATCGAGGGTGCGAAACAGGAGAAGAAGAAGTGAACCTAGCAAAAGTCTCCGTAACACGTCCGGTTGCAATCTCCATGCGAATTGCGGCACTGGTTCTTTTGGGGGCAATCTGCCTCACGCGCCTTCCTATCGACCTACTCCCCAAAGTCTCTATACCTACCTGTGTGGTTATTACGAACTGGCCCAACGTCTCACCGGAAGAGGTAGAGGCGCAGGTTACTCGTCCCATAGAACAGGCGGTCTCTTCGGTTCCCGGTCTCTACGAAGTGACCTCGAACACGGTAGAGGGTAGCAGTTTTGTGCGTGTTTCGTTTACTTGGGGAACCGACATCGGGCAAGCCGCGGTAGATGTACTACAGTTGGTAGAACGCGCCCGCCAACGCTTTCCCACCGACCCCACCCTACAGCCGCCTGTTGTCTTTAAGTTCGACCCCTCACAACTACCCATTGTTATCTTTGGTGTGAGCGGGGAGGACGACCCCGTAAAACTTCGCACCCTGCTAGATAACCAGATTTCTCCCATGCTGGAATCGGCGGATGGAGTTGCCTCTGCGGTGGTAACGGGAGGGCAACAGAGAGCCGTCATGGTGGATATAGACCCCGAACGTCTCCGTGCCTACCACCTTTCTCTGAACACCATTATTAGCCGTATCTCGCAGGAGAACCAGAACCTGCCGGCAGGTATCGCCAAGCAGAGCAACACCGAGTACACCATCCGCAGTACAGGGTGGTTCAAAACTCCTGCTGAGATTGCCAAAATCCCTATCGGCTCGCAAAATGGGCGCGTGGTAGCACTGGGAGAGGTGGCAAAAATTCGGGATTCGCATACCGAAACGCGCCTCTTTACTCGTCTAAACGGAGACCCCGCCGTGGGGGTTATCGTGGTGAAGCAGAGTGGGGCGAACACTGTCTCCACTGCCAAAGCCGTACAAGAGAAGGTAAAGCAGATACAGAAACTGTATCCCAACCTCAAGTTCAAGGTCGCTTACGACCAAGCGCAGTATATCTCTGGCTCCATCAACGACGTTACTACGAGTGCCTTAATTGGCGGCGTGTTGGCTATCCTCATCCTGCTCTTCTTCCTGCGAAACGTGCGTAGTACCCTTGTGGTAGCACTCTCTATTCCCATCTCCATTATCTCCACGTTTGCCCTACTCTATATGTGTGGGTTTACATTAAACACCATGTCTTTGGGAGGGTTGGCACTCGCGACAGGACTCATCGTAGACGACGCAGTCGTGGTACTAGAGAACATCTTCCGGCACATCGAACGCGACAAGAAGCAAGCCGCTGATGCCGCCATTAGCGGAACCAACGAGATTGCTACGGCGGTCTTCTCTTCTACCCTTACGATTATGATTGTCTTTCTGCCGCTGTTGCTGATAAAAGGGCAAGCGGGGCAGATGTTTTCGCAGTTTGCCTTTGTGGTTATCTTTTCGATTGCGGTCTCATTTTTGGATGCGGTTACGGTTACTCCCATGCTCGCCTCGCGCATTATTAGCGGGGATGCTCACCACGAACTGTTACAAGACGGGCATAAGCGCAGTTGGTTAGAACGTCTGTTTGCAAGGTTTGGCTCTTGGTTCGATGCAATGGATGCCGCCTACCGAAATAGCCTTGTTTGGGCACTTAAGCACCGCTACTGGGTGATTGGGAGCGCGGCTCTTATCACCTCCTCTAGCGTACTGCTTTGGCCCATGATTGGGCAACAACTGATGCCCACTACCGATAGCGGCGACTTCTCTATCAACTTCCGTATGCCTCCCGGTACCTCCCTAGAGCAGACCAATGTGGTGATGCAGCAAGTAGAGAAAATCGTGCGAGACCACCCCGACGTAGCCACCGCCTTCGCCGCAACGGGTACTAGCCTTAGCCCCCGCGGTACGACAACGGCACTCACCCCGAACATCGGGGGCTTGACGGTAAAACTGAAGGAGGAGCGCAAAAAGACGACTCAGGATGTGATTAAAGACCTACGAAAGCAGTTTGGAGGGATTGCGGGCGCGAAGATATTCCCCATACAGTACGATATGGTAACGAATATCCTTGTGGGAGGCAACCAAAACGTAGAGATAAACATCTTTGGAGACGACATCGGCTCTCTTGCGAGTGCAGGTAAAGACGTGATGCAGAGGGTGCGCTCAATACCAGGGCTAGAAAACCTCGATGTGAACTGGCAGGAGTCCGCCCCAGAGATTCAGTGGAAAGTAGATAGAGACAAAGCCTTACGTATGGGGCTAAGTTTTGAGGATGTGGCGCAGACTCTGAACACGGCTACCAGTGGAGCCATTGCGAGTTACTATCAGGAGGGTGGTTTTCAGTACCCCATTATGGTGCAGTTTAAGGAGGATAGGCGCAAAACCTTAGACGACCTAAAAAACATTGTGGTACGCCCTAGAAACGGGGATACCTCTGGTGAGGGGATACTGCTCAGTCAAGTTGCGACACCCACCTACGCCACCGGTCCTAGCCAGATAACGCGCCTCAACCGACAACGCTATATTCAGGTGTTTGGGCAACCGCAAGGGCGTGCGCCCAGCGACATTCAGGCGGATATAGAGAAGGCACTCAAAGACATCAAACTTCCCAAAGGGTGCTACTGGACATGGGGAACCACCCAACAACGCCGTTCAGAGGAGTTCGCGGGCTTAGGCTTTGCGATATTTCTCGCGATAGGGCTTATCTATATGCTACTCGCCTCGCAGTTCGAGTCGTTTATCCACCCGCTTACCGTTTTAGCATCGGTTCCGCTTTCGGCGATTGGGGTGGTACTTGCACTGTTTCTTTCGGGGCGGGATTTTGGCTTGACGGCATTTATTGGACTATTGATGTTAGTTGGTATTGTAGTCAAAAACGGTATTTTGCTGGTAGACTATACTAACGTATTGCGTTCAAGAGGGTATGAACGTGATTTAGCCGTACTAACCGCAGGACCTACCCGCCTCCGTCCTATTTTGATGACGACCAGTGCCGCCGTACTAGGTATGATGCCCATTGCGATTGGGTTGGGAAAAGGGAGCGAAACTCAAGCCCCTATGGCAACAGCAGTTATTGGGGGACTAATAACCTCTACCCTCTTAACGCTGTTTGTAGTTCCTACGGTCTATACGATATTTGACGATATAGGACGACGCTTTACCAAGTCCCACTCGGCGGGAACCCATCCACAACCCACTTCTGACACAGTGGATGCGGTAGAACCCACTGCCCAAAAGGAAACACTATAATGTCCACAGAATCAAACCCTACCTTGCAGTCCCCTGCGGTATCCAACGAGACTCTAGAGCAAGCCAAACGCTTGGAGACCCTGTTCCCAAAAGCGTTTCGTTGCCTCCTCTCTTCTGTCGCCGGCGACCCCACTGCGGAACTACCCGATACCCAGTTGAAAATCTGCTTACTACTTCAGAAGGGAGACCGTAGCATTAGTACGATAAGCGACGACTTGGGTATTACCGTGAGTGCAGTGACACAACTCGCCGATAGGCTAGAACGGGCAAAGATGCTGGAGCGTGTCCCAGACAAATATGACCGACGTATCAAGTGGCTACGCCTGACAGAACATGGGAAGGCACAGATGCAAGCACGTACCGAAGTACGAGTACAGCGTATCGCACAGATTCTTCTTCTCCTCTCTCCAGAGATAATCAACTCTCTTTTTGAGGGAGTACAGGGGTTGGTAGATACCGCTTATAAAGTGTTGCCAGAGGTTCAAAACGCAGTTATCGACATTGTTAATATACTGAGTTAGTACTCTAATCAGGTAGAAACCCACCCCTTTCCAACCTTTCCCCTTCGCAAGGGGAAAGGCGAATGCACTAGCAACGAAAGGCTTTCTTACTCTGAAAAGTGAGCAGATATGAGAGGCAAGGTTCCCTCCCCTTGTAAAGGGGTAGGGCTAGGGTGGGGTGAGTGCTAATCCTCTTGCCTATCTCAAAACACATTTTACATACCCCATTCGTTGCTAGTAAGTAGTCCGTATCGGAGTGAATACCGCTAATCAGGTAGGGGTTGCCCCTCCATGGGGTTGTGGGAGGCAGGGCGTTTGAGGGTATCTCGATACTTTACGCCCCCTTCCACAAACCCTCCATTGGAGAGGTAGAAACGCCCTTGCTTTACCCCTGCGTCGTAGTCTTTGCGTTCGGTGCGCCCGTGTGGGTCGTGTGTGAAGCGGGCTTCCTGTAAATCTATCCAAATACCCTCTTTCGTGCGTACCCACTGATTCCCGAACTCTGCTAACCGCCTTAGTTGTCCATTCGCCCCACCAAAGTTTTCATTAAACGAGTAGAGACCGTCTAGGTATTTGCCGTCTTTGGGGGCGCGGAATCGGGCTATCAGTCCCCATTTCTGCGTCTCTGGAAAGAAGAAGTAGCCCGAATAGGTGGTGAATGTGCCGCTAGGTTGGGCGTGAACCAGAAAACGGTAGGTTTCGCCCAGCTTCCAGGGGTAGACGAGGTGGCTGTGTCCCCCCGTCCCCTCACCTCCAAAACTCTCCGCAACGACGTTTTCCCCTTTTGCGAGTAGTTTGACCAAGTTCTCTTCCGATACACGGTCACGCTTATCGGGTTCTTTGCCGGCATCCCATATTGAGAAGATAACGCGCCGCTCGGTAGGACTGTTTACCTGAATACCAAAGTAGCCGCGCTGAAACCCACACGCCTCGTAGTACGACCAGAGGGGAGTGGTGCGAACCGTGACCTCATTGTAGAACCATTCGGCTTGAGTGCCTTTGGGGAGAGGGTAGGAGAGGTGAACAGAGGCGGCATTACGCCGTTCTACAAGGCTAAAGTGGGCGTTTTGGGTTGCTGTCCCATTCAGTAGGAGGGCTTTGAGGGTTCCAAAGGTATCACCACTCTTTTTTATGCCCTGCAACTCAATACGCTGGTAGCCGATTTTGGAGATGGAAAAGGTTCCGAAATCGAGGGATTGGGGTTCTCCGGTTCCCTCTAAGGGGCGTTCTTTGTGCTGTTTGCCGATGGTAAGGCGCAGGGTGGTGCGTTGTGACTTGGGTAGCACTGCCGTAAGTGATACCGTAAGGTCTCCTGCCGAGAGTTTGCCGTACCACGCTATCTTTTGCTTGCTGTCTTTCCACTCTGTAATGCCGTCTTGTTCGGAGACGTTTGCCGCCTCTGCATCCGGTTCTACATAGCCCGTAAAGGCGGGTATTCGAATCTCTTCTGCCCTTCCTACTTGTACCAAGCCCAAACACATTAAAACTCCTACCAAACGCAGATAACCTATCATCACTCTCTCCCTCTCTTTGGTTACTATGAGGCTTGATAGTACCTTAATTGTTATCAAAACAGAAGGGCGTGGGCTTCCAATCGAAGCCCACGCCCCTATACCTCTTCTCTATAGATTTTTAGAAGTTGAGGCTGAGTACTCCCGCACTATCGGTAGATGCCCCTGCACTCGAGACGCTTACCGTTACGAGGGTGCTGTTGATACCGGGGGTTGCGACAAAGGTGTAGTTGGTATTTGCCGCCAATCCCGTTATCACCATATTGTGAACACTGAGGGGAACCGAGAAGGTGGTTGTGGTGAACACCCCGCCCGTAAAGGTTGGGAAGAACACCGCCGTGTTCCCAAATGCGGCTCCATCAAATGCCGTGCCTTGTGTATTGGTAACACGCACCGCAGAGACCATTATGCCCCCTGCGTCTGCCCCTTGTAGTACGTGCAAGAAGCGCGTGTCGGCGGGTTTTGTGCTGTCCTCTACCGTCAGAATGAACTGAGTGGGTTCCATGAGGGCGATGGGGTTCAGTCCACCTGCCGCGAAAGTGCTACTAATCGTTGGGTTTGTAGGTAGTAGCGTTTGAACGAAGAGTTTTTGCCCACTGCTCAAGGTTTGTGTGGCTACATTCCCATTTATCGCGGGGTTGGTTACGAAGTTGAGGTTAAACCTCTTGAACAGCCCTGTGTTTTGAGAGGTTGCTCTGTCGTAGATCACCACATAGTCGTTGTTGAGCCAGAGGATAGAGCGGGTGGCTTGCGTGATGTTGGTCGCGCTATCGGCGGGTGTCCACTGGTTCGGGCGGTTATACAGTTTGGTCAGATCGCTATCGGCATAGACGTAGTTCGCGCCGTTGCTGGTGTTGGTGACAGGGTCGCCTTGTGCAAAGCCAAGCATCCACTGGCTTCCGTTTGCCCACTCACCTTGTTCGTACCACTGTAGGTTGGTGGGAGTGCCGTTGGGGCAGGTGTTTTGAAGCGCGAGGGTGTTATGGTAACGGGTGGTCATGCCTAGCGCATTGTTGTCGTAGTTGCTCATCTCTTTGGTAAGGTATTCGCCTTTACGGTAGAGGTGGAACTGCCCTGCATCACCGGTCTGGTGGTTGATACCTAGCCAACTGGCGCGATAGCCAAACTGAGTTGCGTTGTTTGTCCAGTCGGTGCGAGCAGTGATGCGCCCTTGCGGTTGGTCGTAGAAGACGGTTGGCAAAGAGGGGCGCGGGTCGGTAGCGGTAGGTGCCGCGGGGTCGAACAGCAGGAAGTAGAAAATCGAGTTTGCGACTCCCCAACTCCAAGGCTGTGTAATGCGATTATAGAAGGCGTTTACTCCCCCCTCTAGGGCATTGCTAGCCCACCAACGAGCGGCATTTAGGCTGGTGGTCTTACCATTTTGTTGGTCGAGAAGAGCCTTCAATGCGAAGGGCTGAATGCTATCGGGAGTAATCCAGAGGCGTAGCATATCTCCCCAACCGCCGAAGCGATATACCGGACCTAACCACACCTGAGAGGGGTCGGTATAGGGGGCAGGGGAAATCTCGGAGAGCATCGAGTTGATGTGCCTATCCCAAACCGGAGAGTTAATCAGCGCGATTTGTGACCCTGCGTAGGCGGGATTATTAAACCCTGCGGTCTGTAGGGCAAGCAGTTGCCCCAACACAAAGCCAAACGAGTGACCGTAGAGCATCCCCTCTGGTGGTAGCCCTCCGCTTGCTAATCCGAAGCCGTTGCCATTGGGTAGACCGTAGGCGGTTGCGACATCGCTTGCCTCTCCCATCATGGCATACTCTTGATAGAGCCATGCGCCGTTGGCGTTTAGGATGTAACTGCGGAGGGTGTTGCCTAGTTGAGAAGCAGGTTGGGCAGTGTTTACCAGAGGGTCTTCGGAAGGGTCAAAAGCGAGTGCCATCATGGTAAGAAGGCGTGCATGACCCAAGTAGTAGTTGTTGGAAGCCATACGGTAGGGCTTACCGCCGGGTAGGAGTTGGGTACTGTTTACTACACCTATCGGGGCGGGGTGGTCGCCGCCGGTGGTGTAGGCGTTGATACAGTCGTTTGCCCAGATAAGAAACACATTCCGAATGGTCAGTTTGTCTGCCGCGGTCAGAATGGGGTTGTTCATCAAGTCGGTAGCGTTGTAAATCCAGTCTACAATAAGCCCCCACTTCTCACCATTCTCGTTGGCACGGTTGTAGACGGCAAAGAGGGGGTCGCGGAATGGCACTCCGCTCTGATGTCCTAGCACCGCCTGATTCATGGCGACCATGAGAATGTTTCGCGCCATCTTTGCATAGGTGGAGCGGTTGGTAGGGTTGGGGTCGATAAGCGAATGGAAGGCGAGTACAAAGGCATACTCTTCTGTGAGGTATCCCTGATAGCCCTGGGTATCGCCGGGGTCGGGGTAGTTGGGGTTCTGTACTCCACCAGGGAAAAACTGAGTGTTGTAGATGTTTATCGCCTGATTGAGCAGGGGTAGTAGCCCAAGTTGATAGATGGGGTTGCTTGCCGTTGCCCAACTTTGTAGACGGGGTAGGTCGTTTTGGGTAATCCACAGTCTGGGGTGTGTGGTAACAGGGTAGGGGATGTTGACTGCCTGTGCGACATAGTTTGCGGTAACTGTAGCATTTGCAGAGGGCATGGTGATGCTTGTGGAGGCAGAGTTGGAGTTGGCAACGGTTGCCCCTGTCCAGTTTAAGAAGGACTGATTTGCTGGCGGAGCATTTGCCGTAATGTTTACTACTGCACCTGCCGCGTAACTTCCGCTTCCGCTTCCATTCACTACGGTAAGAGTGTACTTAGTAGCCGTCCCCCCTGAATAGTTCGCGGTAACGGTGGTATTGGCAGAGGGCATAGTGAGGGTGGTGGTGGCAGAGTTGGGGTTGGCAACGGTTGCCCCTGTCCAGTTTACAAATGACTGCCCTGCGGGAGGAGCGTTCGCCGTAATTGTTACTACGGTGCCGCTTGCATAACTTCCGCCTCCACTTCCATTCACCACGGTAAGGCTGTGGCTCTCACTGCTACCTGCTACGGGTACGGTGATGGAGTTGCTGTAGTCAGAACCGGGATTTTTAACGCAGAAAGTAGCCGTAGTTGCCGCTCCTAGATAGCCTGTTGCGGTGATACTGTTATCGGTTACGCTTACGGTAGACATCTGAATCATCGAGTTTGTACCGTAACTGATGTAGGCAGTAGCGTACTGTTTGAACGTACCCCCCTGAATGGTAACGGTTATCGTGCCCGTGTTGATTGGGTTGGGCGCAACCGAAGTGATATTGGGACCCACATCCAGTAGATTGACATAGGTGTAGGCAGAGACGGCGGTGTTGGCTCGGCTACGCGCTCTTATCTGCACGGGGTTCTGACTGGGCATGGTGGTCGGAGCGGTGTAGAGTCCGGTAGCATTGATGGTTCCGCTGGTAGCATTTCCATCGGCTACACCACCCGCATACCATTTTACATCGTTGTTTGCCAAGCCCGTAGAGGTAACAGAGAACTGTACCGTTTTACCTAATACCACGTATGGGTTTTTGGGAGAGATAGTTAAGGTTTGTGCGTGTGTGCTTCCTACTGAGGCGAGTAGTAAGCCGTAGCACAACAGCATCCACATTCGTAAATTTTTCATTTTAGGTTCCTTTTTACATCTAAACAGAGGGAAGGGTCTTGTATACATACCTATTTCGTCACTCCCTCTTTTATATTGAAGCGAGTTCGGTATTCGCGCATTGCGAGACCTTACATTCCTATTATCCAAATAGGCTGTGACGTAGCCGTTACAACGGGAAGGGAAAAGTGTTACATAGCCTCTTGTTACAGATAAGAGGTAGAATCCGTCTAGTTTTTTTAGAAGGAAACCTACGCTATGATTCGTACAGTTGCACTAGATGCAGACGACACGCTTTGGCACAACGAGAGTATTTTCGAGGCAACACACATAAGGTATCGCGACTTACTCACTCCGTACCACCCCGCAGAGTGGATAGAGCAACGCCTCTTTGCAACAGAGATGCGGAACCTGAAACACTACGGCTACGGTATTAAAGGCTTTATGCTCTCGATGATAGAGACCTCCATTGAACTGACCGAAGGGCGTATAACAGGGGCAGAGATAGAGCGTATCCTCGATTTGGGAAGAGAGATGCTGACTGCACCCGTTCAACTGCTCGACCATGTTTCTGGAACAGTACAAGATTTATCGAAAAAATTTATCTTAGTTCTGCTAACAAAGGGAGACCTTTTCGACCAAGAGACGAAAATTGCCCGTTCTGGTCTTGCCGACTATTTTCACCACATCGAAATTGTGAGCGAGAAGAGCCAAAGCACCTACGAACGATTACTCGCAGAGCATAACCTCAAGCCTACCGAGTTTGTGATGGTGGGTAACTCGGTGAAGTCGGATATTCTGCCTGTATTGGCTTTGGGGGCAACGGCTATCCATATCCCTTACCACCTCACTTGGGCGCATGAGAGGGCGGAGATTCCAGAGGCAGAGGCGCAAAACTTCCACACACTAGAGCATATCGGTTTGCTCCCTGCCCTGCTACACCAACTGAATACCCAGCGAGAGGAGTAGAGTGTTATGTCGTCGTTACACCGTTTAGAAGAGGCGAGGGCGTTGGATGCACTAGACCCTCTCTCGCATTTTCGAGACCGCTACTATATACCTACGGATACGATTTACTTCGATGGAAACTCGTTAGGGCTACTCTCGAAGGACGCGGAAGCCGCCGTTCAAAAAGTACTAGCAGAGTGGCGTGACCTTGTAGTACTGGCTTGGACACAAGCGAAGACTCCTTGGATGGATATTGCTACCACTCTCTCCAAGCAACTCGCGCCGTTGGTAGGAGCCGCACCAGACGAGGTTATGGTCTGTAACTCTACTACGGTGAACCTGCATCAACTGCTCTCTACTCTCTACGAACCGCGTTCAGAACGCAACTACATTCTAACGGATACCCTCACATTCCCCTCTACTGCCTACGCCCTCAAGAGCCATATGTGCCTTCATGGGCTAGACCCCGCAACTCACCTTGTGGTCGTAGAAGCGGACGAAAACCACACGATTTCAGAGGAGGATCTTGTCTCACAGATGCAGGGGCGGGTGGGAGTGGTGCTGACTTCGGGAGTGCAGTAT